>NZ_JASBSF010000194.1 GCF_030149085.1 Microbacterium sp.
CCACCGGGGCAACCTCGGGCGTCGTCGCGTCGATGATCTCGGCGACGTGCGTGACCGGATTCGTTCGCAGTACGCGGGTTCGCGCTCGTTCGATCGCCTCGTCGTGCTCGTAGGTTCCTGCATAGACGTACGTGCGCTCGCCCGCGTGGTCGAGGCAGAAGAGCACCGCACGCCAGGAGTCGTCGACTCGCCCCGTGCGTGCTCGGGGGTCCTTCTGCTGCTCGAGCTTCTTGATGCGCAGCCCGTAGGCACTGTCGTCCTCGCGAAGCTTCATCAGGAATGCAAGCACCTTTGCCTGCACGCTCTTGTCGAGCTTGTTGTCGTCCGTCTTGGAGAGTGTGACTTCGGGCACTTCGTCGGCTGTCCTTGATGATGCGATCGGATCTCAGGAGATGTAGTCGTCCCAGAGTTTGCGAAGTCGCGCGTTGGCGTCGGCTGCGACCCGGTTGCCTGACTGGAACTGGTACCGCCAGGCGACGTCGGGTACCGCCCGCTCGAGCTCGTCGCGGCTGAGGATGTCTTCCTCATTCACGAGCACATCGAACTCGACGTCGACATACCGAGAGGTCTCGCCGGGCCTCGCGAAGTGAACATCCTCGAATGGTTCTGACGTCACGACCCCGTGTCCGAGGATGCCGAAGGGACCGCCCTGGCGGAGAAGCCAGGCGTCCGTGCCGGGGGCCAGGTCGCGCCGATTGCCTACGGACCATCGGGTCTTGTACGTCGCGCCGGCCATCAGCATGTTGACGACGCCCTCGTAGGTCTCCTCCCAACCATCCCAGAGAGACCTGTTCCAGCCCAGGATGACGCCCTCGCGTTCGGACTCTTGACCTCGCGGCACCGCCAGAGGAATTGATTCACCGGCTGCGACTCGCTTTCCCAGGTCAGTGAGAATCCACACGCCTCGCTTTGGGTCCGGGCCCTCCTTGGCCGGGAAGAGAAGACCTCGTTCCACCAGCTTGAGTCGCGCGAAACGAACCTTGCTCTCCCACCGGAGTTCACCCGTGGGAACCCGGGACTCGCGGTCATCGGGTGTCAATTCCGGGAATGTATCTGCAAGCGGCTCGTACGACTGGGGGCCATGGATGCGCCCGCCGGGGTGCCGAGCGATGTACTTCAGCAGCTCGTCAGCGACGCGATCATCATGCGGGAACGCCATATGCAGTCCTTTCAACCACTGCCTCAAGCGGCATCGACGCCCAGTTGACAGCACACCCGATCGACGCGAGCATCTCGACCGGTGACAGCGACAGGTCCAGGGGCCACTCGCGGATCGTCACCGGCGAGTTCACTACGCGGCGATCCACGGGCTCGCCACCTTGGGCGTAGACGAGCACGGCGCGATCGAGCCCAACCGTCGTGCAGTAGGCGAGCATCTGGTAGAAGTCGGCGTTCGGATAGCGGCCGTCGCCGGCGGCGGCTTTGTACTTCGCGTCATAGACCATCACTGGCGCGGCACCGTCGTACTCCAGCAAGTCAATCGCCATCGGCACCCGGCTGACGCCGTCGCGCCGGACCTCGTCGAAGTGCCAGCGCTTCTGCGGCACGGCGCGACGGCCCCGTGCGGCAATGGCCTCGCGAAGCGCCACCGTGACGAAGTCTTCGAACACCTTCCACATCGACACGACGAACGCAGCGATCTCGACGCCGTCATCGCCCGCCTGCGCGGCTGTGTTGCGCAGCACGAGTTCAGCAAGCCGCAGCGCTGGTACGTACCGCGCGTTCAGCCGGGTCGGTCGCCATGTCGGCAGCGGCGCACCTCGGCGGAGCACAGCGACGCCGTCGAGCCGGTTGTCGAGATGCGATAGTCGCGCGGCGACATCCGGTCGCAGGCGGGGAACCGCCCGCATCCGTCGCAGGGCGGTGCGTAGGATGCGGTTCTCGGCGACGTCGGTCGTGTACTCGTCGTAGGCGATCTCTGTCGGCGAGATCTGGCCGGGATGCCGCCGCAATTGATCGGCGACACGGATGCGGCCACGCACCACGATCGACGACTCTTCGACGGTGCGGTACCCCTGCAGTACTCCCCCGAGCAACGCTCGCTCGCAGAGCCGTGCGAGCGATTCCGCGAGCGCAGGCCACAGTTCGTCGTACGCCTCGGCGTCGACAGCCTCGGGCCGGAAGCCTGGATCAGCGGCGTAGCCCAACATGAAGATGAGGTGAGCGAGCTTGACCTTCTCCTTCGGCCACACCTCGACCTGGAGATCACCGACGCGCACCGCGCCAACCCGACCACTCGGCTGCAGCACCGCCGAACCCGCCCCCGCCGGCACGATGTTGACGAGCCGTGAGCCCTGAAGTGCGCGTGACTGCGCCTCCGAGAGTCGGGCCGCGAACGGCTCGAACGACTCGGTCAGCGTCATTCTGCGCACGTCGGTCACGAGTCAGCCGGCTCCTCGGCTCCAGAAGTCCCGTCAACCGAGACGACGGCATCGGGCTGGAGGACGGCATCCACCGGGCCGACGAGGGTACCGTTCAGCCGCGCAAGCAGCGCGTCGAGCCCGAACTGTGCGCGGATCTGTTCGGGGGTGCGTGTGCCGTAGAAGTGGTCGTCAAGCAGCGGCAGGATGTCGTACTTCCAGATGCGCTCCAGCCCTGAATGCTCGCGTGCGGAGTGCTTCATGAGGTACGACGGCCCGATCTGCAGATCGCGCTCGTCGATACCGGAATTCAGCGCATTCAACAGCCGGGCGCGACGATCGTCGATACCCTGCGCCGCCAGGTACGCGGAAAGAACGCCCGACACCGGCTCGGCCGACGGGTGCAGTTCGACGAAGGGGAACCGGCGGCGGATGGCGGCATCCACCATCGAGATCGACCGGTCGAGTGTGTTCATTGTGCCGATGATGAACAGGTTCTTCGGCAGGCGGAAGTCACTGTCGCTCGAGTACTGCAGGCTGATCGACTGATCGCGGTACTCCAGCAGGTAGTACAGCTCGCCGAAGACCTTGGCGAGGTTCGCGCGGTTCATCTCATCGATGACGAGAACATACGGGCGGGACTCGTTTCCCGGCGTCGTGGCCGCGGCCACGAGCGGTCGTGGTGGCCCGGGGCCGGCCGGATAGGTGACGTGTCCGGCGTCGTCCGTCGGCCGC
>NZ_JASBSF010000195.1 GCF_030149085.1 Microbacterium sp.
ACACCCGCCGACGCCACTCCGCGATCGGCAACATCACCCCGAACACCTACGAGAACGTCTACGAAGCCGCGAGATCAGCTACCCTCGCGGAAGCGGCATAACCCACCCGACACCGTGTCCACGATCAAGGGTCAAGGCCCAAACGTTATCGAAGGTTAGCATCGCAATATCCAATACGGCACCCGGCGGTGAGACCGCGGGCAGGAAAGGGCAACGATGCACGACACTTCTCTCCGATTGCGTTACCTCAGCGAGCCCGAGATCATCGACGTCGGCGCCACGGACATGGCACGTTGTATCGACACGATGTGCGAGGTCTTCTCGCTGCTCGCGACCGGCGACTACCGCATGGGTGGTCCGAATCATAGTTCGCATGGGATCAAGGTCGACTTCCCCCTCGAGCCGGCATTCCCCGGTATGCCGCGCCATACCTCGGACCGCCGCTTCATGGCGATGCCTGCATACATCGGTGGGAAGTATCGTGCGACTGGCCTCAAATGGTATGGCTCGAATATCGAGAACAGCGAGAAGGGTCTGCCGCGGTCTATGCACCTGGTGGTCTTGAATGACACCGAGACTGGCGCTCCGATCGCCGTGATGCCGGGAAACCTGATCAGCGCCTATCGTACGGGCGCGGTCGTCGGAGCCGGCACTCTGCACCTCGCCCGAACGGACGCTGACTCGGTCGCGGTGATCGGCCCCGGGCTCATCAACCAGGTTGCGTTCCGGGCGATCCTAGTGACACGGCCCGCCATCGCCCGCGTCCGGATCGCGGCGCGTTCGCTCACGAGCCGGAACGCGCAGCGCTTCCAGGAACTCGTCCGCTCCGAGTTCCCCCAGATCCAAGAGGTGGAGATCGTCGATTCGATCCGGTCGGCGGTCACCGAGGCCGACATCGTCACGGTCGCCGCGACCGGTCTGTCCGGCGTCGCAAACTACCCGGTCATCGACCCGGAGTGGCTGCGCCCGGGTGCGTATGTCGCGGCGACCTCGAACATCCAAGTCGATGCCGGGTTCCTGTGCACTGGCGCTCGTAACGTCGTCGACCACACTCCGCTCTACGAAGCCTACGTCGCGAACTTCAGCCCTCCGTATCACGAGCAACTCGGGGCTCTCGGTGTCAAATACCAGGACATGCTCCTGGACGGGCGCCTGAACGTTGCCGACATCGCCGAGTTCGGGGACATCGTCGACGGCAGGGCACCTGGCTACGATCCGGCACGGCCGTCCTTCTTCTCCATCGGCGGGATCCCGGCCGAAGACGTCGCTTGGGCGACCGAACTCCTCTGGGAGGCGCAGCGCCGCGACATTGGCACGTTGCTGCCGATCTGGGATCAGCCCGCCCTAGGCTAGAGGCGGTTTCGGTCTACCCGGCGCTCCTGACTGCGGCAATCGTAGCGAGCAACCATTGGGGCCGATCGGCCAAGACGTTAATCCGATTCTCGGGTCGCATCGCTCGACACAGCGATCACCGGTACCACCGAAATACGGATGTTCTTTATCGCATCGGTATGAACGAACATGCGCGCGAGGATTCATGCTGTTCGACCCGTCGACTAGCTTCTCGCCCGCTCGCCAGCCCACTTGCTGGTTCGCCGATGTCAACCACGGAGGCTTCGAGGACCAGGTGACCCGTCAACTCCGGCGCCTCTTCGAACGCTGCGTGCGCGGTCTCGCCTTTCGGGTGCCCAAAGGTCGTCCTCGGCACGTCATGTACCCGCGGGGCCCTGAACACGGTCTCGGAACGCACGTCAAATGAAGCGACTCGGAATGCCGCTCATGCTGCGCGTACGGCACGCCCGGCCCCATCGGCTAAGAGATCCGAGCCCTGCCCGAGGTTACTTCTTGTGAGTGCAGCCTGGGCATGGGGATGGGGCATGCGAAGTGGCGGAGTGTATCCCTCGAATCGCTCCGGTGGTGCACTCCGCCACGCGGCGTACTATTTCGTGGCCTCAGGGACGCGGACGAGCTTCTTGTTGGCAAACTCGTTGATGCCGTAATGCGCGAGCTCGCGGCCGACGCCCGAGGCCTTGACCCCGCCGAACGGGAGATCCGGGGCTGTCTTGCTCGTGCTGTTGATCCAGACCATGCCCGTCTCGATCCGGTCGGCGACCCGTTGCGCCCGTTCCAGGTCGCCCGAGAAGACCGTGCCGCCTAGACCGAACGGGGAGTCGTTGGCGATCTGGACCGCTTCCTCTTCGGACGCGGCGCGGTGCACGACCGCGGCCGGGCCGAATAGTTCCTCTGCGTAGGCGCGCATGTCTTTGGTCACGCCTGACAGCACGGTCGCCGGATAGTAGGCGCCCGGTGCGTCGGGGGCCTCCCCGCCCAGGTGGACTTTCGCGCCGCGGTCGATGGCGTCGTCGACCAGCTCGACGAGATCGTGGCGGGCGGCGGTGGAGGAGAGCGGGCCGAGCTTCGTCTCGTCCGACGACGGATCGCCTGTGGCGTACGCGCGGCTCTGCTCGATGAACTTCTCGAGGAACGCGTCGTACACCGCGTCCAGGACGATGAAGCGCTTGGACGCGGTGCAGGCCTGCCCGCCGTTGGCGAAGCGACCGACCGCGGCTGCGGCGGCTGCCGCGTCGAGGTCGGCGTCGTCGAGCACGATGAACGGGTCGGATCCACCGAGCTCCAGCACGTACTTCTTCATATGCCGCCCGGCGACCTCGCCGACCGCTGAGCCCGCCCGCTCGGAACCGGTGAGAGAGACGCCCTGCACGCGCGGATCGGCGATCATCTCGGCGATCTGACCGTTGTTGGCGAACACGTTCGCGTAGACGCCATCGGGCAGCCCCGCCTCGCGGAACACCCGCTCGATAGCGAGGGCGGACTGCGGGCAATTGCGCGCGTGCTTGAGCAGGATCGTGTTGCCCAGGATCAGGTTCGGGGCCGCGAACCGTGCCACCTGGTAATAGGGGTAGTTCCACGGCATGATACCGACCAGGACGCCGACCGGTTCGGTCTTCACGATGGCGGTGCCGGGGCCGGAGATGTCGAGCACCTCGTCCGCGAGGAACTGCTCGGCGCGGTCCGCATAATAGTCGTAGATGTTCGCGACGAGATCGACCTCGCCACGCGCCTGGACGATGGGCTTGCCCATCTCGAGCGTGATGAGCGCAGCCAGTTCTTCCCGCTGTTCGCGGTGGAGCGCGGCGATGCGCTTGACCAGGGCGACCCGCTCTTGCAGCCCGCGATCCCGCCACTGCGGATAGGCTTCCGCGGCGCGATCGAGAGCCTCCCGTGCCTCCTTGTTGGTGATCTCGGGGAACTCGGCCAGCTGCTCGCCGGTTGCAGGATTCACTGTCGTGTAGACACCCATGTGCGACGACGCTCCTTCATTGTTCGGTGTGTGATCGCGGAACTCCGCGCGCACCAGTGCGCACGGATCCTCGACTATCACTGTTGCTCACTATTCATGTCGCGTCCAATACCAAATCCGCCCCCGCTCATGCGCTGGCATTAATAATGCTCTACCGCGCCCAGTGGAGTCCATGTGAGATTTTATGACGATAGTGTCATGAAATAGGATCTATTAGGTATTTGTGTGTTATTGGATTTCGCACCAAGCTGGAACATGACATGCACCAGGACTGAGTGTGCCTGGACGCGATCCGAAAGAGGTGGGGCTTGGTGGAAACGCTCACGGCCGAGCACAACGGCGATCGCACGATCGTGCGATTGAACCGGCCTCAGACACTGAACTCGATCGACCAGGCCATGGTGGATGATCTCCACGAGGTCTGCGACCAGCTCGAGCGCGAACCGCGCATCCTCATCCTGACGGGAACCCGCACCGACAAGGGCGGCATTTTCGCCTCCGGCGCGGACATCTCCCAGCTGCGCGACCGGCGCCGTCATGACGCCCTGCGCGGGATCAACTCGAGCATCTTCGCGCGGATTGCTGCCCTGCCGATGCCGGTGATCGCCGCGATCGACGGCTATGCCCTCGGCGGCGGCGCCGAGCTCGCCTACGCCGCCGACTTCCGGATCGCGACGACGCGGGTGAAGATCGGCAACCCCGAACCCAACCTCGGCATCATAGCCGCCGCGGGGGCATGCTGGCGGCTCGTCGAGCTCGTGGGCGAGCCCGTCGCGAAAGAGATCCTGCTCGCCGGCCGCGTCCTCACCGCAGACGAGGCGCTATCGATTCGGCTGGTCGGCGAAGTCTGCGAGCCGGACGAGCTCCTGGACCGGGCGAACGCGCTCGCGGACCGTATCGGCGGTTTCGACCCGTTGGCGATCCAGGTGACCAAGCAGGTGATCCACGCGCCGCGGGCGGCGCACCCGGTCATCGACAACCTTGCGCAAGCGTTGCTCTTCGAATCCCCGGAGAAGACCCGGCGCATGGATGATTTTCTGCTGAAGCGCAACGCGCGGAAAGGACGCTGAACCCATGGCATTGCCGAATCACATCGCCGTCGTCGGAGGCGGACGGATGGGGGCGGGCATCGCGCTCAGCCTCGCCATCGGCGGATCGCAGGTCACCGTGCTCGAACGCGATGCCGCGTCGGTGGACGCCGCCCGGGCGCGGCTCGATGACATCGCGCAGAAAGCGGTCGCGAAGGATCCCGCGGCCCCCGCCCTCGACGTGCTCCTAGGGCGCCTCGCCGTGTCCGAGGACTACGAGCTCCTGAGAGAAGCAAACCTCGTGATCGAGGCGGTCCCAGAGGACTTCGAGCTCAAAGTGAACACCCTCCGCGCGATCGAGGGGCGCGTCACCGAGACCACCGCGATCGCGACGAACACGTCGTCGCTGTCGGTCACGAAGCTCGCCGCAGAACTCTCCCACCCGTCCCGCTTCCTCGGGCTGCACTTCTTCAACCCGGTTCCCGCCTCCACCCTGATCGAGGTCGTCGTCGGCGAGCAGACCGGCGTCGGCCTCGTCGCCGCAGCGCGAGAGTGGACCGAGGGGCTGCGGAAGACCCCCGTCGTCGTGCATGACGCACCCGGCTTCGCGAGCTCCCGGCTCGGCGTCGCCCTCGCACTCGAAGCGATGCGGATGCTCGAAGAGGGCGTCGCTTCGGCCGAGGACATCGATGCGGCGATGGTGCTCGGGTACCGGCACGCCACCGGCCCGCTCAAAACCACCGACCTCGTCGGTCTGGACGTGCGGCTCGGCATCGCGGAGTACCTCGCCTCCACGCTTGGCGAGCGCTTCGCACCCCCGCAGATCCTGCGCGACAAGGTCGCTGCCGGAGAGCTCGGGCGCAAGAGCGGCACAGGCTTCTTCGACTACAGCTGAACGCTTGGGTCACGCGCCGCACCCCAACGGCTGGCCCGAACCACACACACGATCCCAGGAGGATGCAGATGCCCCAGACCAACGCCCTGTGGAGCGCCCAGGCGCACATGCCGACCGTGCTCTCGAACCCGCAGACCGTCATCGTCAAAGGCGACGGCGCCTACATCACCACTGCGGACGGGGACCGTCTCCTCGACGCCGCCGGCGGCCTCTGGTACGCCAACATCGGCCACGGCCGGGACGAGATCGCACAGGCCGCCGCCGAGCAGATACGCACCCTCGAGACCTGGCACATCTTCGGCCGGTACGTGAACGAGCCGGCACTCGAACTTGCGAACAAGATCGCGACGCTCGCCCCGTTCGACGACGCCAAGGTCATCTTCACCAGCGGCGGATCCGATTCCGTCGACTTGGCACTCAAACTCGCACGCCGTCACCAGCAGCTCCAGGGACAGCCGGAGAAGCTCACCGTCGTATCCCGTCAGGACGGCTATCACGGTCTCCACGCCTACGGTACCAGCGTCGCAGGCCTCTCCTTCAACAGCGACGGCTTCGGCCCCGGCACCCTCATCCCGGAGACACTGCTCGTCGATCAGTGGGACATCGACGCCGCCGAGCGCACCATCCGCGAACACGGCGGAGAGAAGATCGCCGCGTTCATCGCCGAACCCGTCATGGGCGTCGGCGGTCTCGTTCCGCCCCCGGCCGGCTACTTCGAGCGGATCAAGGAACTCGCGAAAGAGTTCGGTTTCCTCGTCATTGCCGACGAAGTCGTCACCGCCTTCGGTCGTCTAGGCACCTGGACGGCGTCCGAGCGCTTCAATCTCGAACCCGACATGATCACTTTCGCGAAAGGCATCACCTCCGGCTACCTGCCCCTGGGCGGCGTCATCGTCGCCCCCAGCGTATCCAGCCAGTTCTACGCAGGAAACGACGCGCCCATCTTCCACCAGGGCCTCACCTACTCCGGCCACGCGACCGTCGCGGCTGTCGCACTCAAGAACCTCGAGATCATCGAGCGCGAGAACCTCCTCGGCCGCGTCCGCGAGCTCGAACCGGTCCTCGTCGAGGAACTCGAACAGCTCCGCCACCACCCCGGCGTGAAAGACGTACGGCACATCGGACTCATGGGCGGCGTCGACCTCGCCGACGGCGTCTCCGGGCTCGACGTTGTCGCCGTCCTCGAAGGTCGCGGCGTGCACCTGCGGAACCTCCCGAACAACATCCTCCAGATCTCCCCGCCCTTCATCGTCACGGCCGAGGAGATCCGCACCATCGTGCGCGGCATCCGCGACGCCCTCGACACCGTACACGGCAGATAAGCCAGGTGGCTGCCCTGCGGGGAAGACAGCCGGCACGACCCGATGTCCTCCCGGACAGGGAGGCTCCACCACTGAATAAGGAACACGCATGAACACATGGAAGAAGCGAGCCCCGAAGACGTTGCTCGCCCTCATCGCGTTCGCCGCCGCGGGCGCACTCGCGCTTTCGGCGTGCACCGCAGGCGGCAGCGCTGGCAATAATTCTGACGCGCCGAAGGTGCTCGCGGTCGCCTCGTCGGCATCGGTCACCACGTGGGATCCGGTGCGTTCGTTCTCGACCGAGGCCTTCTACATGGGCAACGTCTACGAAACCCTGCTCATGAAGAATCCCGAGGGATTGGGTGAGGAGTTCACCCCAGGCCTCGCGAAGAAATGGTCGGTCAGCGAGGACGGCACCGCATGGACATTCGAGCTGCAGGAGAATGCTCAGTTTCACAGCGGTGAGCCTGTCGACTCGGCCGCGGTGAAAGCCAGCATCGAGGCGGCAGCAGAGTACGGGGGAGCGTCGTTCATCTGGGCCCCGCTCGAGTCGATCGATACTCCAGACGACAAGACCGTGGTGCTGAACCTCAGCTACGCTGCCCCGGCAGATCTCATCGCAGCCGCGACCTACGGTGCTTGGATCGTCGAGCCCTCGGCTCTTGAAGCGTCGAAAGACGATGAGACTTATTTCGAGGAGGGCATCGATGCAGGGTCGGGGCCTTACACGATCGGATCGTACAAGCCCGGCTCCGAGGTGGTGCTGAAGGCGGCCGAGGGGTACTGGAACGCCGACAACACACCGTTCTACGACACGGTCAGCGTGCAAATCACCCCGG
>NZ_JASBSF010000197.1 GCF_030149085.1 Microbacterium sp.
CGCGAGATCGCCTCTAGAAGGGCGCGGCTGTAGGTGTCGGTTCGGGGTCGGGTGTGAAGCGGACGGTGGGGGCTGGGTTGTCGTTGTAGGTCCTACCGGTGGGGCTGGTCCATTCCAGGACTCCGCCTGGGCGTTGTGTGACGGTCCAGGCGGTGTCGTGTTTGAGGACGTGATGTCGTTTACAGAAGTGAGCGAGGTTGCACGGGTCGGTGCGTCCGCCGCGGGCGGCATCGATGGTGTGGTCGATGTCGCAGGCGTGGGCGGGGCGTCGGCATCCGGGGAAGCGGCAGTGTTCGTCTCGGGCCGACAGGTACCGTTTCAGCGCGGCGTCGGGTCGGTAGCGGTCGACGGCGACGGGGAGTCCGGTGTCGGCGTCGGTGAAGACGCGATCCCAGCCGGGGGCTCGGCCAGCGAGGTCGCGGATCAGGGCGGGGTCGACAGCCCCGTAGCCAGCGAGGATGCCGGGTTCGTCGCTGGTTCCGGCCAGGGACCGGAGGGGGATGGTGACCTGCACCCGTCCGGCGATCCGGGTTGTGACATCAGCATCGCCGTGGGCTGCGGGTGTTGCGGTCAGCAGCAGGTCACTGAGCACATCGGCGCGCAGCTGATCCATTGTTCGGTCATCTGGTGCCGGTTCGGCCGGGTTCTGTTCGTCGCCGAGCACTGCGACGCGGGTGTCGCGGACGTGGCGGGCGACCTGGGTGAGCCGGTCGTGGATGGCATACGCGAGCGGCGCGGGGAGGTCGGCGACCAGGCGGGCGAGTCCGTCGTCGAGGTCCTGGATACGAACGGCGCGGGCGTCGGTTGCGAGGCGCCGCAGTCGGGTGGGGGAGTCGGGGTCGATGCTGGCGGCGATTGCACGGGCGGCAGGCCGGAGTCGGTTGGGGCTCTCGTGGCGGGCGATCTCGAGCGCAAGCTGTTCGTAGTGGGCCCGCGCCGTGTCATCACTGATGCCGGCACCGGCGTCCACGATGACCCGTACGTGGGCGGTGTCGATCTCGCCGCGTTCGAGGGTGGTGTGGGTTCCCGCGAAGCGGCCGACGAGGGCGGATGCGTCGCCCATGCGGTTCTGCACGGTGCGGTCGCTGACCCGCATTGCGGCGCCCAGTTCGGCAGCGATCTCGCGGATGCCGAGGTCTGACCCGGACCGGGAGGATCCGAGCTCCGCGGCCCGTTCTAGGGCCAGATCAACTCCGTATGCGAGCAACCGAGCTTCACGGGCCTGCAACGCTGCGATCTTCCGCCGCGTCGCAACCAGATCATCCACCAAAGCGGTCACCCGACCGTGCACCCGCGACGACACGGAAGGACCGCGGTGTCGGTCGGGGGATGCGGGGGTGCCCATGCTGCTCCGAGAATCGTGAAGCCAGACGGCTCCGCCGGAAGCGCTCCATGGGCACGTGCGCTGCTACTCATTAGTATAGAACAAATGTACGAAACGCGCAAGCCTGGGATGTGCACCGACGCGGTACGCTGACACCGATCGAGGAGGAACGATGCGGTTCGAGCACCTCGGGGCGCAGCCCCGCATCCATCCCACGGCCGTCATCGCGCCGAGCGCGGTGATTTCGGGGGACGTCACGATCGGCGCGCATTCACAGGTCCTGCACGGCGCGGTCATCACGGCCGAGGGCGGTGCGATCACGATCGGTGAGAGCGTCATCGTGATGGAGAACGCGCTGATCCGGGCGAGCGCGACAGATCCCGTCCATATCGGCGACCACGTGCTGGTCGGACCGATGGCGAGTATTTCGGGAGCCACCGTGGCTGATGAGGTGTTCCTCGCCACGGGCACGCGCGTCTTCAACGGTGCGCGAATCGGCGAGCGCAGCGAGGTTCGCATCAACGCGGTCGTTCACCTGCGCACCGTTCTTCCCCCAGAAACAGTCGTGCCGATCGCGTGGGTTGCTGTCGGAAATCCGGCGCACCTGTACTCGCCGGACCGGCACGACGACATCTGGGAAGCGCAGAAGGAGTTGGACTTCCCGGGCTACGTGTTCGGGCTCGACCGTGAGACGCCGGATCTGATGGTTCAACTCACGGAGCGCTACGGACGGAGTCTTGCGAGGCACGCTGACGACGTTCGCCTCGACTGAGACTTCAGTCCCAGGTCACCCCGCATTCGCGGCACAGGAACACCACGGCATCCTGCACGTCGACATCACTCAGCAGCTCGGCGCGGCGCTCGAACGCGACAGCAAACCATGCCACGTCGTCGACGCGGACGTCGTCGGTGCCGCACAACGGGCAGGTCTCCGTGGTCGTGATCGCCATGCCCAGACGCTAACCCTGCCCACCGACACGGATGGCAGCGACGCGCGATCCGTGCAGGATCATCCCGTGTTCTGCAGGCCCGCCGCGACACCGCTCACCGAAAGCAACAGCAGACGCTGCTGATCGGGATCGGCGGGTGCGTCCGATGCCGCGGCATCCCGAAGCCCGCGCAGCGCCCGCAGCTGAAGCAGCGACAGCGCGTCAACATAGGGACTGCGGAGCTTCACGGCACGCTGCAGGACGGGCTTGTTGGCGAGCACCTCG
The DNA here is from genome assembly GCF_030149085.1 of Microbacterium sp. Taxonomy (GTDB): domain Bacteria; phylum Actinomycetota; class Actinomycetes; order Actinomycetales; family Microbacteriaceae; genus Microbacterium. The sequence goes on from NZ_JASBSF010000197.1 coordinate 2,539, forward strand.
TCGCCGCCGGTGAGCCTGACGACCCAGGAGCGCGTCAACGTCATCTCATCGAGCACGAGCCCGGCGAGGTCGTCACGGTCACCGAGTTCGAGATAGCGGCGCGCGATCCGTGGGTCGGTCTTGGCAAGGCTCATGCCGACGTTGTCGATCATCGTCCGGAACAACGGCCATTGCTCGTAGGCCTCGCGAAGCAGCTCCTCGTCACCGACGGCATCCAACGCGGTGCCGAGGCCAAACCAGCCGGCGAGGTTGATGCGAGCCTGCGCCCAGGCGAACACCCAGGGGATGGCGCGGAGGTCAGCGAGGGATTCGACCGACAGACCGCGGCGCGCCGGGCGAGAGCCGAGGGCCAGCAGTCCGATCTCTTCCATCGGGGTGACCTGCGCGAACCATGGCGCGAAGCCGGGGGCTTTGACCAGATCGAAGAAGCGCTGGCGGGATGCGGCATCCATCGTCGCCGCCACATCGGCGAACTTCCGTGCCGCGCCGCTGTTGCGCCGCTCGATCGAGGGTGCCGATGCCAGCAGCACAGCGGCAGCGACCTGATCGATGTGGCGCATCGCGATGTCCGGATCGCCGTAGCGGGCGAAGATCACCTCACCTTGCTCAGTGAGCTTGAAGCGCCCGTCGACCGAGTGTGGAGGCTGGGCGAGGATCGCGGAGTTCGCGGGCCCGCCGCCACGCCCGAGGGCACCGCCACGCCCGTGGAAGAGCGTGAGCTCGATCCCCTCCTCCTTTGCCCACGCAGCGATGTCGGCCTGCGCCTCGTACAGCGCGAGTGTCGCGGCGACGGGGCCGACGTCCTTCGAGGAGTCGGAGTACCCGAGCATGACCTCGAGGCGGCGCCCGGTCCGGGCCAGGCGATCCGCGAACTCGGGGTGCTGCACGATCTCGGCAAGGATCCCCGGTGCCGCCTGCAGATCGGCGAACGTTTCGAACAGCGGGACGACGTCGAGCACCGGCATCCGCCCGCCCTCGCCGACCGCGTAGCGGGCAAGGCGATGAACGTTCGCGAGATCCTCGGCGGACTGCGTGAACGACACGATGTAGCGGCCCGCTGCAGCAGGTCCGTACCGCTCCTGCAGGAAGGCGATCGTGCGGAAGACCTCGAGCACCTCGTCGGCCTGCTCGGAAAGCTCGCCGGTCGATCCGGCAGCCACATCCAGCTCGGCGAGAACCTTCGCGTGCACTGCCGAGTGCTGCCGCACCTCGAGCTCGGCAAGGTGGAAGCCATAGGTCTCGACCTGCCAGATCAACTGCTGCAGGTGCCCGTAGGCCTGGCGGGCAGCCCCGGCGGCGACGAGCGAGTCCTGAACCGTGCGCAGGTCGGCGAGGAACTCGCTCGGCTCGCGATAGGCAAGGTCGGCATCGCGCAGGCGTGTCGCGTCGATCTTGCGCGCGAGCATCAGCAGGATGCGGCGGTGCGGCTCGTTCGGCGATCGCTTCGCGATCTCAGTGGCTGCCTCTTCATCTGCAGCCTTCAGGCGCTTCCACAGCGCAAGCAGCGCGTCGGAGGGCGGCGTCGTGTCGGCATCCAGGGTGAGCGTCCGACCGATGCGCTGCGTCGTGCGCTCGAGTCCCAGCAGGATGTGCTCGGCGGCGATGCCCGCTGCTTTGCGCGTCACGGATGCCGTCACGAACGGGTTTCCATCGCGGTCACCGCCGACCCACGACCCCACACGCACGAAGGGGGTTACGAGCGGTGCGCGACCACCCGCGTTCGTTCCCTGCAGCATGTCATCGAGGCGCCGATACACGGCCGGGACCACGGTGTAGAGGGTCTCGTCGAAGATCGCCATGACCGAGCGCACCTCGTCGACCGGCGACGGCTTCTCGGGGCGAAGAGGCGCGGTGCGCCACAGGGTGTCGATCTCTTCGACCATGCGCCGTTCCAGACGCGCCGGGTCGTTGCCATCGCGCAGGCGGTCGTCGTGTTCTTGCAGCAGATCCGCAAGGCGACGGATGCTGGATGAGATCGCCCGGCGGCGCGCCTCGGTCGGGTGCGCGGTGAACACGGGGTGGAAACGCAGCGACTGCAGACGGGCGAGGGCGGCATCCTCACCGACTTCCTCAGCCAGCCGGGCGTAAGCGGCTTCGATCGAGTCGGCCGCGCCTTCGCTGTCGGGGCGGCCGTCACGCTCGCGGACAATCCGCACACGTTGGTGCTCTTCCACCAGATTCACCAGGTGGAAGTACGCCGTGAACGCGCGGGCCACCTCGTGGGCTCGCTCGATCGAGAACGATTCAGCCACCTCGGTGGCTCGCGCGTAGGCCTCGGGAGTCTCATCCGTGTACGCCTGGATCGTCGCGAGGCGAAGGCGCTCGACATCCTCGAACAACCCGGGCGACCCGCTCTCGCGGAGCACTTCTCCCAAGAGGGAACCGAGCAGGCGCACATCCGCGCGCATCTGTTCGGGGATCTCCTGACCCGCTTCATATCGGCCGACGAGGTCGATGGCTTCGGTTCGGGTCATTTCGTACATGGATTCCACCGTAATGGCCAGGTGTTTCATCAAGGTGACGGGTGACGACTCGTGACAGGGCGCGATCCGAGCCGTCTTCGAGGCGCACTGCGCCCCGCCGGTAGGATAGGGGCTGGAGAGCCGGGAAGTCTGGTCGGCATCGGCTGCCGCATCCCCGAAAGGACTCCATGTCGTTGCTTCGCTCTGCGCGCTTTCCCGCCATCATGCTGCTGGTTGCAGCCGCCGCGGGACTCATCATCGCGAACTCTCCGATCGGCCACAGTGTGCAAGACCTGCAGCACACCTACGTCGGCATTCCCGGCGTCTTCGAGCTCTCTGTGGGCCACTGGATCGCGGATGGGCTCCTCGCACTGTTCTTCTTCGTCGTCGCCGTCGAACTGCAGTTCGAACTCACCAATGGTCAGCTCAACTCCGCTCGCAAGGCCCTGCAGCCGGCGATCGCCGCGGCGGGCGGAGTGCTCGTCCCGATCGTCGTCTACCTCGCGTTCGCGTGGGGCACCGAGTCTGCTGACGGGTGGCCGATCCCGACCGCGACCGACATCGCTTTCGCCCTCGGCGTTCTCGCCGTGTTCGGCAGAGGCCTGCCCTCCGGGGTGCGGATCTTTCTTCTTGCGCTCGCGATCCTCGACGACATCGTCGGCATCATCTTCATCGCGGTGCTCTTCACCGATGGCGTCAACATCGCGCTGCTTGCCGCAGCGGCAGTACTCGTCGTGGTCTTCGGGTATCTCAGCCGAAAGCTCGACACCCGGGCGCGTGCCGCGGTGATCCCGATCCTCCTGGTGCTCGCTGTGGCGACCTGGGTTCTCGTCTACCTGTCGGGTGTGCACGCCACGATTGCCGGCGTCGCCCTCGGGCTTGTCATGGCGCAGCAACCGGCGCTTCATACCCGGCATGCGATGGAGCCGTGGGTGAACGTCATCGTGCTGCCGCTCTTCGCGTTCTCGTCGGCTCTGGTCGTCATCCCGGCGGTGTCCATCGAGGAGCTCACGCCCGCCTTCTACGGCATCCTGATCGCGCTGCCTGTCGGAAAGATCCTCGGCATCTCGCTGTTCGGGTGGATCTCGCAGCGGGTCGCGCACGACCCCGCGATGCCGCGGCTTCCGCTGGCTGACCTGATAGCCGCCGGCGCGCTCGGGGGCATCGGATTCACGGTGTCACTGCTGCTGTCCGAACTCGCCTTCGAAGGCAACGACCTCCTCACCGACGAAGCTGTTCTCGGTGTGCTCTCGGGCTCGCTTGTCTCGGTCCTCATCGCCGGCATCCTGGTGTCGATGCGCGCCCGTCACTACCGCAGGCGGGCAAGCAGCGTCGCCATCGAGGCCGACGAGGCGGCGACGTCATGACGGGCCCGGCCGAGCCGGCATCCGTGGATGCGCTGCGCCGCGCCGCCGAGACGATGCGTGCCGTGCGCGATACGTGCGTGTGGACGCAGCAGATCGACCACCGGGCACTCGTGCCCTACCTCGTGGAAGAGAGCGCCGAACTGATCGATGCGGTGGAGGTCGGCACGCGCGCCGATCTGCGGGAGGAACTCGGCGACCTGCTGTGGCAGGTGCTGTTCCACGCCGAGATCGCTTCGCGCGACAGCGACGACCCGTTCGATATCGATGACGTCGCTCGCACTCTCACCGACAAGATGGTGCGTCGGCATCCGCACGTCTTCGCGGGCGAGACCGCCGACACGCCCGAGCAGGTGCTCGTCTTGTGGAACGCTGCCAAGGCCGAAGAGAAGCGCGGCCGCACGAGCGTTTTGGACGGCGTGAGTGAACGGATGCCTACTCTCGCGCTCGCGCAGAAGCTGGTCGGAAAGGCAGCCTCACTCCCTGCACTCAGCTCGCCGGGAGTAGGTGCGGGCGCAACGGCACTCGCTGTTCCCGCCTCCGAGGATGAGCTCGGCGACGCGCTTCTCGCCCTCGTTGCGATCGCCCGCACGCGCGGCTGGGACGCCGAGCGTGCGCTGCGGGAACGGTTGCGCGGGCTCTCGGAAGAGATCCGAGCTGCCGAAGCTGCGCCCGCTGACCTGGAAGAATAGGCCGGTGCCACCCGTCACCCCGCCGCGCGGCATGCGCGATTTCCTCCCCGCCGACAAGGCTCGCCGCGAGCGCGTGCTCGCCGTCATCCGGCAGCGCTACCGCGCACACGGTTTCGACGAAATTGAGACTCCGGTCGTCGAGGACTACGAGCGGCTGCACGCCGGAATCGGCGGCGACAACGAGAAGCTCGCCTATAACGTCCTGCGGCGCGGACTCGATGCCGACGGCATCCGTGCGGCAGCCGACGATCCCGCGGCGCTCTCGGATCTGGGGCTGCGGTATGACCTGACGGTGCCGCTCGCACGCTTCTATGCGAGCCACCGGGCCGAGCTTCCGGGGGTCTTCCGTGCCGTGCAGATCGCGCCGGTGTGGCGAGCAGAGCGCCCCCAGAAGGGTCGATACCGGCAGTTCGTGCAGTGCGACATCGACATCATCGGCGATGCTTCCTCGCGCGCCGAAGCCGAGCTGATCACCGCGACCCTCGACGCGCTGGATGCCCTCGGGCTCGAGGGCGGCATCGTCCGTGTGAACGACCGTCGCCTGTTGGATGCGATGCTCGATCACTTCGGCTTTCCCGAGGCAGAGCGACCCGGCGTCCTCATCACGATCGACAAGCTCGACAAGATCGGCGCCGCAGGCGTGGCAACGGAGCTGCGGGAGCGCTCGGCGGCGCCCGAGGCCGTCGATACCTTCGCGGAGTTCCTGGCGCGTGAGAAGGGCACGGTAAGTGGCTTCGACGAGGAGCAGATCCGTGCCGCGCTGCCCGACGGGCTCGAAGGTGAGGCGATCGGCGCGCTCGCCGCGATCGGCGAGGCGGTGGCGACTGCCCGCGGGGGAGAGGCCCCGCTGGTGTTCGACCCGTTCCTCGTGCGCGGTATGGGCTACTACACCGGCACGATCTTCGAGATCGCCCATCCGCTCGTCTCATATTCGCTCGGGGGCGGTGGCCGGTACGACGGAATGATCGGCCGCTTCCTCGGCCAGGACGTCCCCGCCGTTGGGTTCTCGCTCGGCTTCGAGCGTCTCGTCGATCTCGTCGCCGACGCCGCGGATGCCGCTCAGTCAGCGATCGTGCTGGTCCACGATCGCGATATGGCCGTTGCCGAGCTCGTGGCTCTGAAGTCAGCGCTCGTGGCCCGGGGTGATCGTGTCCGGCTCGAGCAACGCCCGAAGAACCTCAAGCCCCTGCTGGAGCGTGCGACCGCGGACGGGTATACCCACTTCGCCGCCGTCCGGCCGGGCGCGACGGTCGACGCTCTGGAGATCAAGTCGCTCGGCTAGTTCGTTTACCGTCGCGTCAACGACGGTTCAGATCGAGCGGGTCGAATCACTGCATGAGTCGGATCACGACTGGGGTGCTGTGGGCAGCTGCCTTGGTGGGTGCCGTGGCGACGACGGCGCTCGCCACGCGCGCACTGCTCGACCGCCAGGCCGCGCAGGCCCGGCGACTCATCGGCAAGCCGCTGGGTGAGGATGCGCTCGAGGCAGACCGCGTGTGGCGCCGCAAGCTCGAGGGTGACCCGATCGAGCTTCTCGTACTGGGGGACTCGATCGCGGCGGGCCTCGGCGCGCAGCGGCGCAAGGAAACGCTCGGCGCGCGTCTGGCGATCGGACTCGCGAAGAAGGCGAAGCGCCCCGTGCGACTGCGCACCGCGGCGGTCGTCGGCTCGGAGTCGTCGGCCCTGGGTGCTCAGCTCGACGAGCTCGCTGATGACTATCGGCCGGATGTCGCCGTCATCGTCGTCGGCGGCAACGACATCACGCACCGCGTCGCCGTCTCCACCGCGGTGCGGCACCTGGTTGTGGCGATCGAACGGCTGCGGGCCCGCGGTGCGCAGGTCGTGGTGGGAAGTTGCCCAGACCTCGGGGCGCTACGGCCCGTGCCGCAACCGCTGCGATCGCTGGGGTCGCGGATGTCGCGCCAGCTCGCCGACGCTCAGGAGGACGCGGCGGTCGGCGCCGGCGCGTACGCCGTGTCACTGCGTCACGCCGTCGGACCCTTCTTCATCTCCCAGCCCGATGAGATGTTCAGTCTGGACCGCTTCCACCCGAGCCCGCTCGGGTACCGGCGCACCGCCGAGGCCCTTCTTCCGGCGGTTGCGGGAGCGCTGGGCTACGGCAAAACAAGCGTCGCGACGCGGCATCCGACGGGGAAATCAGATCCAGCGCGCTGACCCGTTGACCGCACGAGCCGGGCACGGTTGGCTGATGCCATGCCAGATCCCACCCCGGACGCGTGGACCCGAGTCGATCACTACCTGACCGACACGCTCGTCGACCAGGATGCTGCGCTTGATGCCGCGCTGGCAGAGCAGGGCCGCGCGGGGCTGCCAGCCATCGAGGTGGCTCCCGTGAACGCGAAGTTCTTGCACCTGCTCGCCCGGATCGCCGGCGCCCGCAGGATTCTTGAGATCGGTACCCTCGGCGGCTATTCCACGATCTGGCTGGCCCGCGCTGTGCCGAACGGCGGAACGGTGGTCACGATCGAGGCCGAGCCGCTCAACGCGTCAATCGCGCGGGCCAACCTCGACCGTGCGGGCGTCGGGGATCGCGTGGACGTCCGCGTCGGGCGGGCCGCAGAGGTCCTGCCGACCCTTGCGGGCGACGATCCCTTCGATCTTGTCTTCATCGATGCCGACAAGGAATCCAACACGGTGTACCTCGACTGGGCGGCGCGCCTCGGGCGTCCGGGAACTGTCGTCGTCGTCGACAACATCGGCCGATCGGGCCAGGTCGCCGATCCTCACGACACCACGAGTCAGGTCGTCGGTACCCGGCAGGGGCTCGAGATGCTCCGCGAGGACCCGCGGTTCGATGCGACAGCACTGCAGACGCTGGATCGCAAAGGATGGGATGGGATCGCGCTCGCCGTCGTGGTCTGAGCTTTTCTCCGTCCGCGCGGGCCTGTGGCGCGGCATCCGTCGTCACTAGACTCGACGTGGACCGACGACGCTCCGACACAACCCTCCCAAACAAGGAGTCCTTTCGTGGCATTGATTGAGGCTGTAGGCGCGCGCGAGATTCTCGATTCGCGCGGCAACCCGACCGTCGAGGTGGAAGTCCTCCTCGAAGACGGCACCGTTCAGCGGGCGGCCGTCCCGTCCGGCGCATCGACCGGCGCATTCGAGGCGTATGAACTGCGTGACGGCGACAAGAGCCGGTACGGCGGCAAGGGCGTGCTCAAGGCCGTCGCTGCCGTCATCGACGAGCTCGGGCCGGCACTCGAAGGTGTGGATGCCAGCGAGCAGCGCATCGTCGACGAGATTCTCATCGAGACCGACGGAACCGACAACAAGTCGCGGTGCGGCGCCAACGCGATCCTCGGTGTGAGCTTGGCTGTCGCCAAGGCCGCGGCCGACAGCGCAGACCTGCCGCTGTTCCGCTACCTCGGTGGACCCAACGCGCACGTGCTGCCCGTTCCGCTGTTCAACGTCATCAACGGCGGCGAGCACGCCGACAACGGCATCGACTTCCAGGAGTTCTTCCTGGCACCCATCGGCGCCGAAACGTACGCTGAGTCGCTGCGCTGGGGCACCGAGACCTACCACGTCCTCAAGGGCGAGCTGAAGGCTGCGGGCTTCGCGACCGGCCTCGGCGACGAGGGCGGCTTCGCGCCCGACCTGCCCAGCAACCGCGAGGGCCTGGACTTCCTCATGAAGGCGATCGAGAAGGCCGGCTTCACCCCCGGCAAAGACATCGCCGTGGGTCTGGACGTCGCGGCCACGGAGTTCTTCTCCGACGGCGTGTACACCGTCGAGGGCAAGCCGTGGACGGCGGCTGAGCTCACCGACTACTTCGCCGACCTCGTCGCGAACTACCCGATCGTCACGATCGAGGATGCGCTGGCCGAAGACGACTGGGACGCCTGGAAGGCGCTCACCGACGCGATCGGCTCGAAGGTGCAGCTCGTTGGTGACGACCTGTTCGTCACCAACCCGAGCCGCCTGCAGCGCGGCATCGACCTGGGCGTTGCGAATGCTCTGCTCGTGAAGGTCAACCAGATCGGCACGCTGTCCGAGACCCTGGACGCCGTGGCTCTGGCCACCTCGAACGGCTACCGGTCGATGCTCTCCCACCGGTCGGGCGAGACCGAAGACACCACGATCGCCGACCTCGCGGTCGCCGTGAACTGCGGTCAGATCAAGACCGGTGCGCCTGCTCGCAGCGAGCGCGTCGCGAAATACAATCAGCTTCTGCGCATCGAAGAAGAACTCGGCGACGCGGCGGTCTTCGCCGGTCGTGGAGCCTTCCCCCGTTTCAAGGGCTGATGCGCTCGAACTGACCTGACGAGAGGGGAGCCGTGATGACCAGTCCGGCTCCCCGTTCTCGTTCCCCCCGTCCTCGCTCGCCTCGCTCGCCTCGCCGCGTCGACGTGCGGGGCTGGCTCGGCGGCATCCGGCTCTCGGGCTTCATGGTGATCATGCTGGGACTCGTGGTCCTCGCAGCCTTCGTGTTGGTTCCCACCGTCGGCACCTACCTGGAGCAGCGACAACGGATTGCTGCACTCGAGCAGGCAGTGCAGGTGACCGAGGACCAGATCGCTGCCCTCGAGACCGAGATGGACCGGTGGCAGGACCCGGCCTACATCACAACCCAGGCCCGCGAGCGGCTCTACTACGTGCGCCCTGGTGAGGTCGTGTACCTCGTCGACAATGACTTGCCCGATTCGGCGATACCCGCCGAGCAGGCGCCGGTGAGCGACGAGGTGGTGCAAACCACGACCGACTGGATGTCGCAACTGGTGCGCTCGGTGACCGCGGCGGGGCTTGCGAAGACCGCCGCCCTTCCGGTCATCGGGGTTCCCGATCCGCAGCCCACTTCCTCGGAATTGACTGTCGCACCGTGACGCGCA
>NZ_JASBSF010000205.1 GCF_030149085.1 Microbacterium sp.
GCAATGGCGCGAGAAGTTCGCGTTCTTGGCGAAGCTCGACCTGCCCTTTCTCGTCGCTCAGTCACCGACCGGTCAGATCCTGGGCTACGCGCTCGTGCAGCCGTGGGCAGGAAAGTCCGCATACCGCTACACCGTCGAGAATTCGATCTACCTGGGTCAGGCTGCGGCAGGCAAGGGCCTCGGTCGCGCCCTGCTCGAGGCACTCATCGAGGCTTGTCAGCAGAGGGGCATTCGCGAGATCGTCGCCGTGATCAGCGACAAAGGCGCCGAGGCCTCGATTGCTCTTCACGAGCGGCTGGGCTTCACCGAGGTCGGTCGAATGGGACGCGTCGGCTTCAAGTTCGGGCGGTGGCTCGGAACGATCTACCTGCAGAAGTCGCTCAAGCCGGTGAAGAAGGGGTTGTTCCGTCGCGGCGGGAGTCCGCGGGAGCCTCGCGCGGGGGAGTGATCGACGGGATCGCGGCCAGGAGCGCTCGGGTGTAGTCGTCCTCTGGCGAACGCAGGACACTGGCGGTCTCGCCCCGTTCGACGATCCGTCCGTCCTTCATGACGACCACCCGGTCGCAGAGGTTCTGAACCACGCCGATGTCGTGGGAGACCATGATGATCGTCATGCCCTCGTCCTGTCGGAGTCGGTCGAACAGACCAAGGATCTGCGCCCTCACCGTGACGTCGAGCGCCGACAGCGGCTCGTCCCCGACGAGGATGCGCGGTCGGTGCGCGATCGCCCGTGCGAGTGCGATCCGCTGCCGCTGACCGCCGGAGAATTCGTGCGGGAACCTGTCGGCTGCCGCAGCGTCCAGGCCCACCTGGGTGAGGACCTCCCGCACCCGCGCTCGCCGGTCCCCGGCGATGCCCAGCGCCCACAGCGGCTCGCCGACGATACGCCCCACGCTCATGCGGGGGTCGAGCGAAGCGTAGGGATCCTGGAACACGATGCCGGTCTCGCGCCGCAGCCACCGGAGCGACCTGGCAGATGCCGATGCGTCGACCTCGCGACCATCGATGTGCACCGAACCGGAGGTCGGTTTGTCTAGGCCCAGGAGGAGGCGGACGAGGGTGGATTTGCCTGACCCGGACTCGCCGATCACCCCGAGGGCGTGTCCCTCCTCGAGCGTGAGATCTACCGCGTCCAGTGCCGTTGTGACAGCGGGCTTCGCGAATAGGCGTGTGGGAGGGGTGCGGTGGCGTCGGGTGAGGGCCTCGGCGCGGACGAACTCCGTGCTCATGCGTCCTCACTCGGGGTCTGGCCGCGCCACAGCGTCGCCGTCGCATCACGCAGGAGTCCCTGTGTGACAGCTGCGCGAGGCTCGCTCAGCAGGCGGGGAACCTGACCGGCCTCGACGACGCGACCGCGTTCGAGGACCACGGCGTGAGTCGCGACCTGGGCGAGCACCGCCAGGTCGTGGGTGATGAACAGCAGGGACATGTCTTCGTCGGCAGTGAGGCCGCGCAACAGGTCGAGGATCCCCGCCTGCACCGTCGCATCGAGCGCTGTCGTCGGTTCGTCGGCGATGAGTAGACGAGGCCGGCACGCGAGCGCCATGGCGATTGCCACGCGTTGGCGCTGACCCCCAGAGAGCTGGTGCGGATAGCGGCGGACGATACCCTCCGGATCGGGCAAGGCGACGCGGGCGGCTTCGGCAACGACACGAGCCCGCAGCTCGCGACCCCGCAGGCGCTCGTGAATCTGCACCGACTCCCCGATCTGACGTCCGACGGTACGGATCGGGTTCAGCGCGGTGAGCGGATCTTGGAACACGATGCCGATCTCGTCACCGCGGAGCGCGGCGAAAGCACGCTCGTGAAGGCCCAGAACCTCCTGTCCGCGCCAACGGATGCTGCCCGAGGCCTGCGCACCCTGGGGTAGAAGCCCCACGATCGCCAGCGCCGTCAGGGACTTGCCGGATCCGGATTCTCCGATGAGCCCCACCGTCCCGCCGTCCGGGACCTCGAACGAGACACCGTCGACGACGCGCTCGCCGCCGATCTCGATCGTCAGCCCATGCACCTCGAGGCTCATGAGACCACCTCGGGCATGTGCGTGCGCGACACTCGCGCGGCGCCGGTCGTCGAGGCCAGAGTCGGGTCGGATGCCTCACGGATGCCGTCGCCAAGCAGGTTCAGCCCGAGAACTGTCACCGTGATCGCCAGGCCCGGCCAGAGCACGGCAAGCGGATAGACGGTCAGATACTGCTGCAGATCCCGAAGCAGGACTCCCCAGGAGGGCTCGGTCACTGGCGCACCGAAACCGAGGTATGAGAGGCCGGCTTCCGCAAGAACCGCGACGGCCATCGCCCACGACAGCTGCACGATGAACACCGGTGCGACGTTGGGGAGGAGGTGGCGCCAGAGGTTCTGCATCGGGGTGAGGCCTGCCGCGGTTCCTGCGAGCACGAAATCGCTGTGGAGGACGCGTCGCAGCTCGGGTCGCGTGACGCGGGCGATGTTGACACCGAAGCCGATGCCCACCGACCAGATCACGACCCAGAGCGATCCGCCCCACACCGCCGAGATCATCATCGCCACCAGCAGCACCGGGAACGCCACGAGGATGTCGATCAGGACCGCCACCGATTCGCGAACCCAGCGCGTTGTGAGGGCGCCGAGGCTTGCCAACGCGACGCCGAGCACCGTGGCGACGACCGCCGACCCCACTGCCACCCACAGGGTTGTGCCAGCCCCTGCCATCACGAGGCTCAGGATGTCGCGCCCCGCGCCATCCGTGCCGAGCAGATGCGGCCAGCTCGGGGGGAGCCACCGGTCTTGCACGTTCACCTGTTGCGGATCGAATGGCGTCCAGATCCGGGCGATCACTGCGATCAGGATGATCGCGGCGGCGACGCAGATCCCGAAGCGTCCCGTCGGCACTGCCCACACGCGCCGTAGCCACCGTGCCCGCGTCCGCGTCGGGCGCCTGCCGCGTGCGTCACGTGGAGGGAGAGTCACGACGCCTCCCGTTGCCTGGGATCGAGGATCCTGTGGAGCAGGTCGACGAAGAACCCCACGATCAGGACGAAGCCCGTGAGTGCCAGCAGCTCGCCCTGGACCTTGGGAAGATCCCGTGCTCCCACGTCGTCCACGAGCATCCGACCGATGCCCGGGAGCGAGAAGAGCTGCTCGATGATCACGGCGCCAACGATGATGCCCGCGACCTGGAGGCCGAGGACCGTGATGACCGACAGCCCGACGTTCGGCAACCCATGCCGGATGAGCGCCGTCGTGCGGGTCAGGCCTTTGGCGGCTGCGGTGCGGACGTAATCCTGTCCGATGGCCTGGAGTGTCGCGCTGCGCACGAAGCGGAGGAGCATTGCGCCTTCCACGATCCCGATCGTGACGGCGGGAAGGATGAGCGAGCGGATCGCCGCGGCTGGGTCGTCCCATCCGTTGCGCGGGAACCCCTGCGCGGGGAGCCATCCCAGCCACACGGCGAACACGACGACAAGCATCATGCCGGCCCAGACAACGGGCACCGCTGCAACCGTCTGAGCGCTCACGCTCATGAACGTGCCGCGGCGCCGGCCTCGCCAGATCGCCGAAGCCACGCCGAGCGGGATGCTGAAGAGCACAGCGATGGTCAACGACAGGATGCCGAGCGGCACCGTGACCTGCGCCTTCTCAGCGAGTTCCTCCGCCACCGGGGTGCCGGTGAGAAGAGACGTGCCGAGGTCGCCTCCAAGAACCCCGCCCAACCAGTCGAAGTATTGCGCGATCAGCGGCTGGTTCAACCCCAGTTGCTCGCGGATGGCCTCGATCTGCTCGGCCGTACCGTTGGTTCCCGCGATCAGCTGAGCCACATCGCCGGGAAGAACGCGAAGGGTCAAGAAGATGATCGCGCTTGCCACCGCGAGCCCCAACACGAGCAGCCCCAGCCGGGTCACGACGTACCTGGTCACCTGTCTCTCCCGACCAGGCCCATCGCCCGCGTCGCCGGGGCGGCCGCGGGTCGACGCATCACGATGACCCCGTCAGTCTCGCCTCAGCCCGCGACCTTGGCGAGGTCGGCGAGGTTGAGTCGTTCGTTGACGTTGATGGACGGCATGCCGGTGACGTTCGTTCCGACGGCGACGACGGAGGCTCCGTTGTAGAGCCAATCGGCAGCGGCGTCTTCGGACACGATCCGGGCAGCCTGGGCCAGCAGCGCGGCAGCCTCGGTCTCGTCCGTTGCGGCAAGCGACTCCTGATAGAGCTTCTGCACCTCGGGGTTGTCGTACGTGAAGTAGTAGTCGGGGTTCGCCCAGTTCTCGAAGTCGCGGGCTTCGGTGTGCAGCACGAAGCTCAGGTCGTAGTCCTGGTTGACGTAGACGTCGTTGATCCACGTGGGGAAGTCGACGCTGTTGACCGTGAGGGTGATGCCGACTTCACGCAAGTCGGAAACGAGAAGCTGGGGAATCAGCGTCGGGTAGCCGTTGTAGATCGTGAGTTCGAGTTCCAGATCGCTGTACCCCGCATCCGCGAGAAGCTCGCGTGCGGCATCCGGGTCGTAGGGGGCCACGTCGGAGAGGTCCTCGTAGCCAGGGTCAAGCTCCGGAATCGGTCCATACATCGTCTGGCCGGCTCCCAGCGCAGCGACGAAGGCGTCGTGGTCGATGGCCTGGCGGATCGCCTGGCGCACGCGCGGGTCAGCAAGAGGGCCCGCGGTCTGGTTCATTGCGAGGGTGCCCTTGTCGGTAGATGGCCCCGTCACAACGGTGAACGCGCCATCTGCCTCAATCTGGTCGGTGAGGTTCGCGTCGAACCCGGTCACGACATCCACCTCGCCAGCTGAAGCGGCGTTGAGGGCTGCCTGTGTCTCGGTGATGTAGTCGAAGACCACCTCGGCGACCTTGGCTTTCTCACCCCAGTAGGCGTCGTTACGGACGAAAGTGATCGAGTCCCCCTGACGCCACGAGTCGAGCAAGAACGGGCCGGTACCGTTGGCGGCCGTGGCGTAGTCGACTGTGTCGCCCTCTTTGAGAATCAGTCCGGCACGGCCGGTCAGGTTCCACAGCAGGCTCGAGTCGGGCTCGGAGAGGGTGAGCGTAATGTCCTGCCCCTCGGCGGTGATGGATGCGATGTTCGCCAATCGAGCGGAGTCGGCCCACTCCGGGGTATCGCGCCTGGTCGTCAGCGACCACACGACATCCTGCGGCGTCAGCGACTGGCCATCACCGAAGGTCACTCCCTCACGCAGGGTGAACGTGTAGGTCAGGCCGTCAGCCGAGACCTCATAGTCCTCCGCGAGAACGGGGACGATGTCTTGCTCCGGGGTGCGACCGACGAGCCCCTGGTAGACGTTGTCGATCAGGATCTGGTCGAGTGCGGCACCAGCTGTCTGTCGGATGTCGAGGTTCCCCGGCTCCAGAACGAGACGGATCGCGACCGATGCGTCAGCGTCGGGAGCCCCCGTCGCCGTCGACGCGGGGTCAGTGCTTCCGGTGCAGGCTGTCAGAACGAGCGCGCTCGCGGCGAGTAAGGCCGACGCGGCCAGAGCGGTGCGGCGGAACATGGGAGTCCTTTCCGGGGGGCATCCGCGGCGAAGCTGGTGGGCGCGCGGAGCACAAAGGGGATCTGCGGTAGATAACTCTAGGGTCCGGTTGCTGTGTTCCCCTCATCGAGAGGAGAACGTGACGTCATCGTTGCCCGGTGCTCGACAGTTCGGTGATGGTCTGTGCCAGTGCTGTCGGTGCTTCCTCGTGGACGTTGTGGCCGGTCGGAAGGGCGACGACAACGGCGTCGGGTCGGCGCCTGCTGAACTCTGCCGCATCGTCGGTCGTCACGAAACCTCGCTCCCCGCGGATCAGCGACAGCGGGGCCGAAACGGCGGCGATGTCGTTCCATCCGCTCGCCGAGAGGATCTCGGAGAGCGCATCCTGCTGCGCATCGACCTGTGCGGCCAGCTCGGGCGCTGCCGCGAGGGCCGAGGCCAGGTGAGCAAAGTGGTGCTTCCACTCGACGCGTCCGTCTTCGCGGACTCGCGAGTTCAAATACACGCCGCGTTCGGCCTTTTCGCGGGTCCCCCCACCCAGGCCGAAGGTCATTGCACGATCGACGAGCTCGTCACGGCTTGCCCAGTCGGTCGGGCCGGCGAAGAACGCCCGGATCTGTGCCGCCCCGGCGTTCGGATCGATACCGGGGGTGATGTCGATCACGATCAGTTGCGTCACGAGCTCGGGAACGGATGCCGCAACTGCCGCGCCCGTCAGTCCGCCCAGGGAGTGTCCGACGATGAGCTGCGGCGCCGACGTCCACGCGCGGATACCCGTTGCCACATCGGGGGCGAGGTTCGCCGCGGTGTAGGCAGCATCA
Organism: Microbacterium sp.; assembly: GCF_030149085.1. Classification (GTDB taxonomy): domain Bacteria; phylum Actinomycetota; class Actinomycetes; order Actinomycetales; family Microbacteriaceae; genus Microbacterium. Next base: position 6,289 of record NZ_JASBSF010000205.1, read on the forward strand.
GGCCGCCAGGAGGACTCGCCGTGCCCGGGAAGGTCGATCGCGAGGGCAGGCAGGCCGAGCGCCAGGATCGTGGAATCCCAGGTGTGTGCATTGAGCCCCGCGCCGTGGATGAAGGTGACAACGGGGGGCTCGTCACCGAAGCGAAGAGCGCTCAGGGTGCGTCCGTCGTCGAGGAGGAGCGACACGCGCTCGACCGGTGGGAGGTTTCCGGCCACGCCGACGCTGGCGGCGTCTGTTGGCAGGAACCGGAATTCATCGTCAGGTGTCGTCATCGTTGTCCGTCCTCGGTTGATTCGGCTGTCCCCATTCTGGCCCTCGCGCGGAGCACCCGGAGACGCTGGGCACGCGCGTGCCCAGCGTGCCCGGGATAGGGTCGAGGAACGTGAGCACACTCGACATCTCCGGCGCGATCAACTTCCGGGACACCGGTGGTCTGCGTGCTGGCGCCGGTCGGACCCGGGAGGGCGTGTTGTACCGGTCGGGAAACCTCGCGCGGCTGGACGAGGACGGCATCCGTGCTTTCTCGGGACTCGGCATCCGTCGGGTCATCGACCTTCGCGACGACGCCGAGGTGGCCGGTGCCCCGAGCCGATTCGATGACCGTGAGCTCGTTGTGCAGCGGGTTCCCCTGTTTCTGGGCTCGGTGAGCTCGTTCTTCGTCGAGGACGTTCCGCTCACGGAGATGTATCGCCGGCTCGTCGATGACTCAGCGGGGCGTGTGGTCGAGGTCGTGCGAGGAGTGCTGGCCGATCAGCCGGTCCTGGTGCACTGCACGGTCGGCAAAGATCGCACGGGTGTCACCGTGGCAATCACGCTGGCCGCCGCGGGAGTCGACAGGGATGCCGTCATCGCCGACTATGCGCGCACGGAGGCGCTCCTGCCGCAATCGCGCAACCGCGACGTCGTGGCACGCATCCGCCAGTTCCACCCGGACTCGGTCAACCTCGAGGAACTGGCCACGAAGTCGCCCGCAGAGGCGATCGCCGGGCTCCTGAACAGCCTGGATGAGGCCTACGGCTCGCCGCGTGACTACCTGCGCGCCCACGGCATGAGCGATGACGAACTCGTCGCTCTGGACGAGGTGCTCATCGACTGACTGCTCTCTTCGGTCGCTGGCGCGGGATGTAGTTCCCGTCCGCGAGGCCCGCCTCGATCTCGAAGCGGTTGCCTAGCGGGTTGCGGCCCGAGAGCTGGTAGAGCAGCGGCATCAGCATCCCGTAGCGGCGCCACTGCCGCGCGTGGACGAGCTCGTGCCGCAGCACGCGCGGGCCGTCATTGGTTGCCGTGAGGTAGCAGGCGCCGACGCACACGCCGCCGCGGGGGAACGTCCACGAGGGCATGCCGGAAAAGACATACAACACCGTGCTGTCGGCGCCCCGGTGGACTCGCACCCTGCCTGTGCTCCAGAGGAAGCCCCAGACAAAGCCGATGGCGGTTCCGATGACGGAGCCTGCCCGCGAAACCGGGGAGTCCAGCAGCGGGAGCCAGCGATCCAGCAGCTGACCTCGCGCGACGGCCCGCTCCGCGGCAGCCTCCCACCCCGGTGGGGGCGTCGGAATCGGGGTCACGCCAGCGCCCCGAGAAGGCGCAGGATCGTCGGCATGTCTTCAATCGCGGTGTCCGCAGACGCGGGAGAGAAGCCGGCGATCGTCGCCCCGACGAGCGGGAAGCGATCACGTACCGCTCGGACTGCGGCGATGACCTCGCCGGCATCCGGACCGAACGGCACGGGTGAGGACACTCCCGTAACGACGGAGGGATCGAAGACGTCGATGTCGATGTGGACGTATGCCCGTGCAGCGCCGGTCGCTGCCACCGCGGCGACGAGCGTCTCGGGATCGGCCAGGTCCCGAGGCAGCACCCGGCGGATGCTGTGCTGGTCGACGTACTGCTGTTCGGCGTCGTCGAGTTCTCGGGTGCCGGCCAGCACGACCCGGTCAGGGGTCAGGATGCCGTGGGGGAGGCGGAGTCGATCGGCTCCGCCTCCGAGAGCGGCGCGCAGCACCATGCCGCAAAACGCTCCGCTGGGCGAGGACTCCGGGGTGTTCAGGTCGGCGTGGGCATCGAACCAGACAACCGCGACGTCAGGAGCCGCGACTGCCTCCAGCGCGCCGAGGGTTACCCCGCAATCCCCGCCGATCACGACCACCGGCTCGGACAGGCTCGCGACAGCATCCCGGACCAAGTCTCGGATGCGCACGAGTGAGCTGGCTCGACGGATGCCGGTGTCCTGGCTCTCACCGGCTTCGACCGGCACCTCCAACCGGGTGCAGGCCGAAGCCGGAAGGTCGCCCGCGATGGCTTCGGCGCCGTCGATCAGCTGCATCGCGCGAGCCGATCCGGAGCCCT
>NZ_JASBSF010000384.1 GCF_030149085.1 Microbacterium sp.
CACTCCGAGAACGGTCGGCATCATCGCTGTCGATCCGTTCGGGCAGCCTGCCGACATGGATGAGATCCTGTCAATCGCAAGAAAGCACGGCCTCTGGGTGGTCGAGGACGCGGCCTGCGCAAGCGGAGCCAGCTACCGAGGCCGTCCCGTCGGATCACTCGCCGACGCCACGGCCTTCAGTTTCCACGGAAGGAAAGGCATCACCTCCGGGGAGGGCGGCGCCCTCGCCAGCACGCGGCCGGAAGTCATCGAACGAGCACGGAAACTGCACACGTACGGGATTGCACCGGCAATCACCCGCGAGGCCAGTCAGGACCTCCCAGTACCGCAGTTCGACGAACTCGGCCACAATTATCGTCTCTCCGACGTGCAAGCAGCCATTATGGGGGTCCAGATCAAGCGTCTCCCCGATCTCGTCGACGCCCGGGCGCGCGTGGCTGCGCATTATGAGACGCTCCTCGGCGACCTTTCACACGTATCGCTTCCGACTGCTCTGCCCGATCGCGGCCACGTCTGGCAGTCGTATGTCATCACCATCGACCGGCGACTTGATAGAGGTCGGGTCATCATGGCGCTCCGCGAGCGCGGAGTCGGCTGCAATATCGGAACCTACGCGAGCCACCTTCAGCCCGTCTATGGACCGCAGAGAGACCTACCAGTCTCTGCGGACCTGTTCAGGAGGCACGTCGCCATTCCGATGCATGCGAACCTCACTGACGAGGACATCGAGTACGTCGCCGCGACCGTGCGCGAAGTCGTCACGGATATAGCCTCGTCGACCAGGTAGTTACCCACAACCGGCCGACACTCCGGAACAGAACAATCCAGAACCGATAAAGAAGAGAAGAAATGAACGATAACCGACTCGCATTCGTTACCGGCGGCGCGGGATTCATCGGCCTCCACGTCGTGAACCAGCTGCTCGACCGAGGTTGGAATGTACGCATCTTCGACAACATGGTCAGGGGCGACCGCGACCGCGCTAATGAACTGGCGACCACACGTGGCGTGGAGGTCATCGATCAGGACATCCGATCCGGCGGAGCTGTTGCACGCGCAATGCGCGGCGCGACGCACGTGATTCACCTCGCAGCGGACTCAATCAACAAGAGCCAGGCCGACCCCTACAGCTCGGTCGACACCAACATGGTGGGCTCGCACAACGTGTTTGCAAGCGCAGCTGATCTTGGAGTTCAGCGCGTCGTGTACGCGTCGAGCGCCTCGGTCTACGGGGATCCCAAGAAGCTACCCATGCATGAGGATGACGAACTCAACCCGTTGACGCCGTATTGCATCGGCAAACGGACCGGCGAGGATCTGCTGCGCTACTACGAACGTCGCTCAGGACTCTCGTGGATCGCTCTTCGCTTCTTCAATGTCTACGGACCCGGCCAGAAGACGACCGCGTACTACACGAGTGTCATCAACCACTTCGTGAACAGGCTCCGCAACGGCGAGCCGCCGATCATCGATGGGGCGGGCGAGCAATCAATGGATTTCATTCACGTAACAGACATCGGGCGAGCTGTTGTCCTCGCTACCGAGTCGGAGAAAGCGAACGCTCCCATTAATGTCGGAACCGGCATCGACACCAGCGTCGCAGAACTCGCGCGGATTCTCATCGATGCGATCGGGGCTGACGTTGAGCCGCAGTTCAATCCTCGACATGTGCTCGTAAGTCGTCGGGCTGCCGACATCACGCGCGCGAAGGAGATGATCGGATTCGAGTACTCGGTTCCTGTTGTTGAGGGGATGACTGACCTCATCCGTTTCGAGACGAACCCGGAGACTCCCGCAAGGTGACCGGCGCACTGCCAGAGAACCCCTACAACGCGCTCGCGTGGATCGTGGGCGATCCTGAGATCGGCGAAGGCACCTGGATCGGCGCATTCACAGTGATCGACGGATCGGGAGGCCTGCGAATCGGCGAAGGCTGCGATATCTCCTCCGGGGTGCACATCTACACGCACTCCTCCGTCAAGAGATGCGTTTCCGGGCGACGGTACGAGTCCGTCGAGCGGAAGCCCGTTACGATCGGCAACCGTGTTTTCGTCGGTGCAAACGCGGTGATCAACATGGGTGTGACCATCGGCGACGAGGCAGTCATCGGCGCGGGCGCAGTCGTCACCAAAGATGTTCCCGATCGAGCAGTGGTGGCGGGCGTCCCGGCAGTGACTGTAGCGCGCGTCCGGCTGCCGGACGGCTGCCCTCCGACGTTCGAACGCGTCGAAGCCGCTGGCGAAACGAGAACTCCGTAGGGCGCATCGGTCGACGGTCCGGCGCTGCCCAGTCGATGCGCCAGAACCTCGAGAATCACCAACCCAGGTCTCGTGACCCAAGCAGTGCGTAACACGGGCTGCCACGCGGCAGCTGGGGTCTCACCGCAGCTGCTAATTGTGAGTCGATCGCGACATCGATAGCGCGCGGTCGACAATCCTATGTGCAGGGAGAAT
>NZ_JASBSF010000240.1 GCF_030149085.1 Microbacterium sp.
CTGCGCCACCACAAGCTGCGGGTCCTACTGAGCCTGATCGGTATCGCCGTCTCGGTTGCCGCACTGACCGCGGTCGTCGCGCTCGGCGACTACCAGCGGCAGGCGGCAGCCGAACAGTCAGACCGGTACGGCGGTCGCGTCGCCACGATCTCGGTGTCGGCATCCACCACCGACGGGGCCCCCATGGACTGGGACAGCTTCGACGAGGATGTCTCGGGCGCCGCCGCACGGTTCGATCTATCCTCCATCTCGCGGCTCGCCGCATCCGTGACCCTGCAGGTACAGACTCCGGAGTGGGTCAGACCCGTCACAACGATGCTGGTGGACCCCGCCTACCCCGTCATCCATCGATCGACAGTTGCCGAAGGCCGCTGGTTCGTGCCGGGTGACGAGGGGCTGCTGGCGCCGCCCGTCGTGATCAGCTACCCGCTGTGGACTGCCCTCGGAGCACCGCCGCTCGCGACCCACCCGACGATCGAGGTGGTTGGCGCCGCGGGAGGCACGTTCCCCATCGTCGGCGTCGCGCCGCGCGAGGGCGAGTGGGACTCGAACAAGCAGATCTGGATGCTGTACGACGGGTACCGGGACCGTGTGGATGCGCTCCCCACCGATACCGGGGTCACGTGGGAGCTGTGGGTACCCGAAGAGATCGTCCCGACGGTCGGAGCACTCCTGGCATCGGATGTCCGCGCCGCGGCCGGGGATCAGGTGCAGGTATCGGTCACGCGCACCGACTGGGGTTCGCGTCCCGATGCGCAGGCGTCCGCTGCGATGTTCGAACTCGTCACCGGTTCGATAGCCGTCCTGATCCTCGTGCTCGGCGGGTTGGGGCTGGTCAACATCCAACTGGTAGCCATGCGCCAGCGCATTCGAGAGATCGGGGTTCGCCGCAGCTTCGGAGCCACCGCCGGCCGGATCTTCACGGCGGTCCTTCTCGAGAGCGTCGTCGCCACCGCGGTTGCCGGCGTCATCGGAATCGTGCTGGCCGTCGCCATCATGCGCACGCCCATGGTGCTGGCCATGTTCGGCGCTCTGCAGGACGTGCCACCCTTCCCCGTTCGTGCCGCGATCACCGGGCTCATCGCATCTGTCGCCATCGGCGCGCTGGCGGGATTCCTTCCCGCGCTTGTGGCGGTGCGCTCACGCGTCATCGACACCCTGCGCGTCTGAGCGCTCAGCCCGAACACGGCTGCGCGATTCTAGGATCAAGGCATGGCCGGTTTTTGGGGACGACGCAAGCGTGAACAGGCCGAGACGGCGCAACAGGATGCCGACCTCGCGCGCCGCGCACAGAGCTCGCTCGTTGCGGCCGACGAGCATATTCGTCTCGCCGCAGACGAGGTCTCGTTCGCCGAAGCCGAACTCGGCCCAGGCGCCGTCGGCGACCTGCGCGCCGCGCTCGATTCGGTGCGAACCCACATGCAGGAGGCCTTCCACCTGCACCAGCTCAACCACGACGAGATTCCCGACACCGCCGACGAACTGCGCACCCGCAACTCCCGCATCATTCAGTTGTGCGACTGGGCAGAAGACCTCCTCGAAGACCGGATGGCTGCCCTGGCCGAGCCGATCGAGCGGGCACGTCGTGCGCCTGAAATCATCGCCCGCGTTCGCACGGACGCTGCCCGCGTCCGGGAACGCATCCCGCACGCCCGGGACACCGTCGAGCGGCTTGCCACGAGGTACTCCACTCGCGCGTTGGAGGGTGTTGCTGTAAACCCCGCGGAAGCCGAACAGCTCCTGAGCTTTGCCGAACACAGCGCGGGAGTCGCCGAGCGTCGGCGGGAAGCCGGGCAGCGAGAGCAAGCGAATCTCGCGATGGAAGCCGCGACGGAAGCGGCTCGTCGCGCCGAGACCTTGGTGGATGCCGTCGAAACCTTCGAGGTCGAGGCCCTCCGCGCGGAAGCAACACTCGGCGCGATCGTCGAAGACTCGCGCGGGGATCTGATCGCTGCGCGAACCGCCCCCCAGGTTCCCGCCGTTGTCCAGGCGATGTCAGGACTGCAAGCTGCCCTCTCCGCGCTTCCCGCCGCCGGAGTGAACACCGATCCGTTCGAGCACTTGACCCGGATGCGGGAAGCGAACGCGGCACTCGATGCGGCAGTGGCCGCGGCGCTCGAACGCGCATCCCGACCGATTCCGGAGCTCGGTCATGTGCGAAACGCGATCGATGACGCCGACCGCCAGCTCGCGGTGGCCCGAGACGTCATTGCCGGCCACCGGGGCTGGATCGGTGCTGACGCACGCACGCGCCTTGCCGAAGCCGAGCGCGTCCGGGCAGACCTGGACCGCGTCGTCGGAGGCTCCGCCGCGACCGTCCCCACCATCCCCGAGGACGACCGCGAGCAGGCGCTGGAGTTCGCTCGCCGCTCCGCCCAGCTGGCAGGCGACGCGCTGCGGTATGCCCAGCGCGACATCGACGCATCCCGTCCCGCGGCGGGTCCACCGCCGCAGTGGGGCGGTCCCATGGAGGGCTTCGGTCGCCGCGCCGGCGGCGGTTCGGACCTCGTCGGAGGAATCCTCGGGGGTCTGGTGATCGGCAGCATCCTCGACGGAATCTTCGATTGAAAGACGGATGCCGCGAGCTGGTGGGCCCGCGGCATCCGTTCCTCTATCTCGCGGCAGTGCCGCGGGCGGTCAGCTCACCAGGGCCGCCGGGCTCGCCTCTGTCGTGAGGGAGATCACACCGTAGTCCCAGCCCTTGCGGCGGTAGACCACGCTCGGGTGATCGGTTGCGGCGTTGATGAACAGGAAGAAGTCGTGCCCGACCAGTTCCATCCGGTCGACGGCATCCTCGACCGTCATCCACTCGGCCTCGAATTCCTTCGTACGGATCACGACGGGTGTGTAAGCCTCGTCATCCTCACCGTCGACGATCGGCACCTCGCCGGTCGCCACACGCCGAAGCACGTCTGCCGATGCGGGCTGAATGTCGATTCCGTCGAGCTCACCGCGCTCCTTGTCGAAACTCGCCTTACGGGGGTGGTTTCGGGCATCCACCCTCTTGTCCTTGGCGCGGCGCAACTGCTCGCACAGCTTGTCGACAGCCAAGTCGAGCGCCGTGAACTTGTCGGCATCGGTTGCTTCAGCGCGCACGAGCGGACCCTTGCCGGTGAGCGTGAGCTCGACAGTGTGGTCTTCGACCCGACCCGTACGGTAGGTGCGGTGGGTGACCTTGACATCGATGCGCTGCGCACGGGGTGCGAGGTGTTCGATCCGGACGAGTTTCTCTTCGACGACCGAGCGGAAGCGATCGGTGATACCGACTCCCACGCCGACGATGTTCGTGTCCATCTTGACCTCCTTGTTTCCGGTCCGCCCGGTTCCAAGGGCGGACCATCAGTCGCCTTGTCACCCCCACGTTAGACCCTGGTCA
>NZ_JASBSF010000386.1 GCF_030149085.1 Microbacterium sp.
GGCGACGCAACTGTCGTCATCTCGTCGGCGCGGTCGCGCTGCCCTTCCGAGCTGGGACGAGATCGTCTTCGGCGCCCGCTCGGACGAGTAGCCTGAAGGACGCAGCGACAACGGTCAGGCGGCGTATGCGCCAGCTCGAAGCAGAGGAACGACAGACTCCTCGAGCGTGAGCGATCCGTGTTGTCCGACCATGCGCTGTGGTGACCGGTCGTCGAGCCGGTTGTCGTAGTAGGCGACCCGTGCCCTCGCCGCGACAAGTACATCCCCGATCCGTTCGACCATGTCTGGGTTCACGGTCCCGAACACACCGGCGGCGATCGCTTCGTCACGGGTCATGACCCAAGCGCGCTCGGCGTCGACCGCCCGCCAGACACCGGCCACCGCATCGGCTGCCTGCGGCTGCGTATACAGATGCAGCATGCGCGGTTCTCCCGCGATGTCGGCGACCCCCTCAATGCGCGGGTCACCGTCATCCAGGAGCACGTGACGACTCGCTGGTACATCGATCATGCCGTGATCCGCTGTGATGAGCAGGCCTGCCTGGGGTGCCGCTTGGGCCAGGTCGCGAAGCGCGGCATCCACGCGTTCGAGACCGTCGGTCCATGCACCCGACTCCCAGCCGACGCGGTGACCGATGCCGTCGAGTTCAGGAACGTAGAGGTAGGTAAAACTTCCCGGATGCTGCGCCGCGATCGCACCGGCCCGGGCAATTCGGTCATCGAGGTCAGCGACCCCGATGAAATCGGCACCGTCGGTGGTCGCACGGGTAAAGCCCGAGGTGGCGAACTCCGGCTTCGAAACCACGTAGACGGGCCCGTGCTGCGTCTGTGGGCGGGTGAGCGGTGTCTCCGGCTGCCAATCCGACGGCAGATCGCCGTCTTCCCACCCATGCAGCAGGTTGGCAATTCGGCCGGTCTCGGGAACCCGCACACGGTACCCGAGCATGCCGTTGCGTCCAGGGTTTGTCGCGGTGAGGAGACTCGTGAGCGCGCTCGCTGTGGTCGAAGGGAACGTCGTGCGCGCGACATCCCGCGGACCGCCGACACTCGCGAGAAACCGCGCGTGGCCAGCGCGCGCCCGGAGTTGTGCGGCTCCGACACCGTCGAGCATGACCAGGACGGTGCTGCGGACAGGCCGCAGCCAGGTGCCCTCCCCACGCAGCGAACGAAACATCTCCGGCACGACGTCGGTGAGGCTCCGGGTTCTCGGCGAGTGCGCAGGTAGTGTGATCGGCATCCACGCCAGTCTCCCACGCGCCCTCTTCCCGCAGGGCGAGGTGCGTCCGTTCCAGCGTCCGAGGTTTTGTCATGCCGTCATCCCGTCCCCCCCAGCCCGCTGAGGTCGCCGAGCGGATCGAGGATGTCGACGTCGCAGCAGAAATGCAGGGCTCGTTCCTCGAGTACGCGTATTCGGTGATCTACTCGCGGGCCCTCCCCGACGCCCGCGATGGTTTGAAGCCGGTGCAGCGTCGCATCCTCTACCAAATGGCAGACATGGGTCTGCGGCCCGACCGCGGCCACGTGAAGAGTTCGCGTGTCGTGGGCGAGGTCATGGGAAAGCTCCACCCCCATGGAGATGCAGCGATCTACGACGCCCTGGTACGCCTCGCCCAACCCTTCTCGCTGCGTGTTCCGCTGGTGGACGGGCACGGCAACTTCGGGTCATTGGATGACGGACCTGCCGCTCCCCGATACACCGAGGCACGCCTCGCGGCTCCCGCACTCGCGCTGACAGAGAACCTGGATGAGGACGTCGTCGACTTCATCCCGAACTACGACGGACAGTTCCAGCAGCCAGCAGTGCTCCCCGCAGCCTTCCCGAACCTGCTCGTCAATGGCGCGTCGGGCATTGCAGTGGGTATGGCCACGAACATGGCGCCGCACAACCTCATCGAGGTCGTGGCCGCAGCCATCCATCTGCTGGAGAATCCCGAAGCGACGGTCGAAGAGCTCATGGAGTTCGTTCCCGGGCCCGACTTTCCGTCGGGAGGCATCATCGTCGGACTCGACGGAGTGAAGGATGCCTACGCGAAGGGCCGGGGCTCGGTCCGAACCCGCGCAAAGGTGTCGATCGAGTCTCTCGGCCCGCGACGAACCGGCCTTGTGGTGACCGAGCTTCCCTACCTCGTCGGCCCCGAGCGGGTGATCGAGAAGATCAAGGATGCCGTCACCTCCAAGAAGCTGCAGGGCATCGCCGATGTCACCGACCTCACCGACCGGCACCGCGGCTTGCAGCTGGTCATCGGCATCAAGACCGGGTTCGATCCGAACGCGGTGCTCGAGCAGTTGTACCGGCTCACACCGCTTGAGGACTCTTTCGGTATCAACAACGTCGCCCTCGTCGAGGGGCAGCCGCAGACCCTCGGTCTCAAGGAGATGCTGGCGGTCTATGTCGGTCACCGCATCGAGGTCGTGACGCGGCGCAGCCGCCACCGCCTCGGCAAGAGGCGCGAGCGGCTTCACCTGGTCGAGGGCCTCCTCATCGCGATCGTGGACATCGACGAAGTCATCCAGGTGATCCGCACCTCCGATGACGGCGAGCAGGCACGTACCCGACTCATGGAGGTCTTCGACCTCTCACAACCACAAGCCGAGTACATCCTCGAGCTGCGGCTGCGCCGACTCACCCGCTTCTCGCGTATCGAACTGGAGCAGGAACGCGACGCGTTGAAAGCTGAGATCGCCGAACTCGAGGCATTGCTCGCGAGCGACAGGCTGATCCGCGCGCAGGTCGCCACCGAGCTGGATGCCGCGGCCGAGGCATTCGGTACGCCGCGCCGTACTCTGCTGCTCAACGGCGGGCCCGTCGCGTCGCGCTCGTCGTCGAAGAAGCCCGTCGATCTGCAAATCGCCGACACTCCGTGCCGCGTGTTCCTCTCGGCGACAGGCCGGATGGTTCGGGCGGACCTCGATCCCGACGCGACGGGTGGGGGAATCGTGTCTCCCACGCGCCGGTCGAAGCATGATGCGATCCGGAGCGCCGCCGACGCGACAACGCGAGGCCACCTCGGAGCCCTGACGACCCGCGGACGTCTTGTGCGCTTCACGCCGGTCGATCTCCCCTCGGTTCCCGGTAACGCCGTGCAACTCGCCGCCGGAACCCGCGCAGACCAGTACCTCGGGCTCTCGGGCGGAGAACACGTCATTGCGATCGTTCCGCTCGATGGCACGATCCCGCTCGCGCTCGGTACCGCGCAGGGGGTCGTCAAGCGCGTGCTTCCGAGCGAAATCGCAGCCCGCGATGAGATCGAGATCATCTCCCTGAAGCCGGGGGACGCTGTTGTCGGCGGGGCGCTGGCCGCCGACGACGCCGAGCTTCTCTTCATCACCGACGATGCGCAGCTTCTGCGATTCGAGGCGAGCGCCGTGCGTGCGCAGGGTCGTGCAGCGGGCGGTATGGCGGGCATCCGACTCGGCTCAGGCGCGTCCGTCATCGGCTTTGCCGTGATCCCCGCCGCGGATGCTGCCGAGGCTGTCGTGGTGACGGCCGCGGGAAGCGCAGGCGCGCTGGCCGGGGCAGATGTGAGTTCAGGCAAGGTCTCGCCGCTGGGTGAGTTCCCCCCGAAGGGACGTGCCACCGGCGGCGTGCGCGCGCACCGACTGCTGAAGGGCGAAGACCGCCTGGTTCTTGCCTGGGCAGGATCCGACCCGCGCGCGGTCGCGCAGGATGGGGCGGCGCGCACGCTGCCGCCCGCGGGCGCGAAGCGCGACGCCTCAGGGGTGTCACTCGAAGCCGGCGTCGCAGCGATCGGCACTGTCGTCCGCTGAGTCGCTACACCAGCGGCTCTTGCCTGCGCGGATCAGGCGTCGATGCGCTCGCGGGCGAGCCGGTCTGACGACTCGATCAGGAATTCGCGCCGCGGTGCGACGTCGTTACCCATGAGCAGTTCGAAGACCGATGCCGCACCCTCGGCATCCTGTACCCGCACGCGACGCAGGGTTCGACCAGCGCGATCCATCGTGGTAGTCGCCAGCTGCTCGGCATCCATCTCGCCGAGGCCCTTGTAGCGCTGAATGGGCTCTTGCCACGTGCGGCCGGCCTTTGTCAGCCGGTTCAGCAGCGCGTGAAGCTCAGCCTCGCTGTACGTGTACAACGTCTCGTTGGGCTTGGTCCCCGGATGCTTCACGACCACACGATGAAGCGGAGGAACGGCGGCAAACACACGCCCCTCTTCGATCAGCGGACGCATGTAGCGGAAGAAGAGCGTGAGAAGAAGCGTGCGGATGTGAGCGCCGTCGACATCAGCGTCGCTCATCAGGATCACCTTGCCGTAGCGCGCCGTGCTGATGTCGAACGACCGACCCGACCCGGCACCGATGACCTGGATGATCGACGCGCACTCCGCGTTCGAGAGCATGTCGCTGATCGACGCCTTCTGGACGTTGAGGATCTTTCCGCGAATCGGGAGCAGCGCCTGATACTCGCTATTGCGCGCAAGCTTGGCGGTGCCGAGAGCCGAATCGCCCTCGACGATGAACAGCTCGGAGTCGGCGACGTCGTTGGAGCGGCAGTCCACGAGCTTGGCTGGGAGCGACGAGGACTCGAGAGCGTTCTTGCGCCGCTGCGTTTCTTTGTGAGCGCGCGCCGAGATCCGCGCCTTCATCTCGGCGACGACCTTGTCAAGCAGCAGCGAGGTCTGGGCTTTGTCATCGCGTTTGGATGAGGAGAATCGCGCAGCCAGTTCCCGGGCCACCACGGTCGAGACGATCTGGCGTACCGCGGGCGTGCCGAGCACTTCCTTCGTCTGGCCCTCGAACTGCGGTTCGGGAAGTCGGACGGTGAGCACGACAGTGAGGCCCGCCATGATGTCGTCCTTGTCGAGCTTGTCGTTGCCCACCTTCAGTCGGCGCGCGTTCTGCTCGACCTGAGTGCGAATCACCTTCATCAGGCCGGCTTCGAAGCCCTGCTGGTGCGTGCCGCCCTTCGGGGTCGCGATGATGTTCACGAAAGAGCGCAACGTCGTTTCGTAGCCGGTGCCCCAGCGCACTGCGACGTCGACCTCGCACGATCGCTCGAGTTCGGTCGGCACCATGGCCCCGGATGCCTGCAGCACGGGGACGGTCTCGGTAAACGTCCCTGTACCCTGCAACCGCCAGGTGTCGGTGATCGCGGCGTCCGGGGCGAGATACTCGGCGAACTCCGAGATCCCGCCGTCGAAGCGATACTCCGTCGTGACCGGTGTCTCAGGATTGCGTTCGTCGGTGATCGTGATCGTCAGGCCCGGCACGAGGAACGCCGTCTGTCGAGCCCGCTGCCGCAGGTCTTCGAGGGAGAACGCCGCGTCACGGGTGAAGATCTGCCGATCGGCCCAGTACCGAATGCGTGTGCCAGTGACACCCTTCGCGGCCTTGCCGACAACGCGCAGGACGGAGCTCTTCTCGAACGGCGTGAACGCAGAGTCCGGCGTGGGACCGGCAAACTCGCCCGGCTCACCGCGGTGGAACGACATCGCCCACGTCTTGCCGCCGCGGTCGACCTCGACATCCAGTCGCTCCGACAGTGCGTTGACGACTGACGCTCCCACACCATGGAGCCCGCCCGACGCACTGTACGACCCGGAACCGAACTTTCCGCCCGCATGCAGCTTCGTGAAGACAACCTCAACGCCCGATAGCCCGGTGCGGGGTTCGATGTCGACCGGGATGCCGCGGGCTCGGTCGCGCACTTCGACGCTCCCGTCGGCGTACAGCACGATCTCGATCGTCGAACCGTGCCCGGCAAGC
>NZ_JASBSF010000249.1 GCF_030149085.1 Microbacterium sp.
CGCCGTGGTGCTGGTGCACGAAGTCGCGGAGGTCATTGTGATCCTCAACGGGCTCCGCGCGGCGCGGCGCACGAAGGCATGACCGGTCTCGTTCATGGCCTCGCGCAGGGAAGGGCGGATGCCGTGAAAATGAATTCCGCCGGCCCTATTGGCTCGCGCGTCCGACCACGTCTATTCCTGATCGCGTGCGCCGTCGCTGCCGGGGCGGTGCTGATCGACCAGGGAACCAAAGCACTCGCCCTTTCACGGCTCAGCGAACAAGCCCGCATCCCACTCCTCGGAGACTGGCTCGGCTTGCAGCTCGCGTTCAACCCCGGCACCGTCATGTCCCTCGGATCCGGCTCAACCTGGCTGCTCACCATCATCGCGGCCGCGGCATCCGTGGCTCTGCTCATCGCCGCCACGCGCGCCCGCACCGCCGGGTGGGCGGTCGCGATTGGCCTGCTATGGGGCGGCGCGGTCGGCAACCTCCTGGACCGCCTGCTCGCCCCACCCGGATTCGGTCGCGGCCACGTCACCGACTTCCTCGCCTACGGCAACCTGTTCATCGGCAACCTTGCCGACGTCATCCTCGGTGTCGGCGTCGCCCTCGGCATACTCCTCTACGTCTCGCAGTCGAAGGGCAGAAGGTCGAGTCATCAGCCCGACGAGCACAGATCGACTCCGAAAGACATCTAGAAGCATGCTCGCGGCGGCTTTCGAGGACATTCCGCCTGTCACTTCCGCGTCCTGCCGCTGCGAAGATGGACATTTCTGAGCGGTCCCTACAAACGCGAGAGGTAGGTCGTCCAGTGTCGTTCGTGAACAACTCGACCGGCGAAGAGTTCGAGGATGAAGACGAGTACCTGCGTTCGATGAAGCAGGATGACTCCTACCAGTTCTCATACGACTATGAGTACGTCGCCGACAGATTCGGCGACGGTGATGACGACGTGAAACTGGAGAACGCGAGGCTCAACGTCTCGCTGACTTGGGACGACTACTCGGCTCCGGGATACGTCGTCTCGTATACCGTCGATTCGCCGACCCCGATTCCAAACGACTGGACGGGCGACGCCGACCAGATCTTCAATGACTTGTGGCTTGCCGTTACCGCGGACCTGAGTTCGCTTGGTATCGGCTCGCAGCTGCACAAAGACTGGCCGATCTAGCCTCCTCACAGTCAGTCGTCGGTGACTGTTGCCTCACCTATCCCTGCGGTGCCCGGCCGCATGATCGCCTCGACCTCGGCGCGCTGGGCGAGCAGCGTCTCGGCATCCGGTCGGTTGAGCCAGTAGCGCATGGTCGTGATGATCGGCGGCGCGGAGCGCAGCAACACGAGCGAGGTGCCCTGGGGCAGGGTGCGGATGTCTTCGACCTTCATGATCGGGACGCGGCGGATCGAGCGTTGATTCGAGCGCAGGCCGCGCTCGCCGATGGTCACGGAGTCAGTCGTCTCGTCGCGTTCGCCGATCAGTGTGGAGATGTCCTGGAGGTGCCGTGTGTCCGTCCCGCCGCCGAGGACGATCTTGGTGATGCTCGCATCCCACATCGCGGTCGCGGCGTCGTCGCCCCAACGACCTCGCGCCTGGGCGAGCGACTGGAACACGGGCATCACCGTGAGCCCGGTGCCGCCGCCCTCCGCCATGAGGACCGGA
>NZ_JASBSF010000255.1 GCF_030149085.1 Microbacterium sp.
GCAATGCCCGCAACCGCAAATGCTTGCGGATGCGCGATAGCGACGATTTCTTCCGTTCGAGCAGCACCTCGACATGATCATAAGGGTCTGCGACCCCTTCTTGACGGACATGGTGCAAGGTGTCTGCGTGCGCGTGATCGCCAGCCAGCTGAGGCCCCCGACGGCGAGGATCAGCACCGCGACGATCACGATCGACACCCACGTGGGCACAGAGCCTCGGGAGCGTCTTGACGTGCTCGAGCGGTAGGCCACGGCGGTCCTCGCGAGTCGGCTGGTGTGCGGCGGGCGGAACAGCATCCGCTCGCCCTCGCGATGCGGATAGAAGCATGTGGTTCTGGCGCCGAACCGGCGAGGAATTCCCCCGGCAGGTACCCTGGCGCCTATGACGGAGTCTAGCGCGGGGACAGTACGTTCACGGGAACGAGGGTCGTCGAGGCGCCCAGACTCGACCGCAGAACCCGGATCGTCGCGGCGATCCGCCTCGTCTCGGGGGTCGGATTCGTCGCGGGGATCGAGGCGGAGCGAGCGGGCTGCCCACTCGTGGCGGTCGGGCGGGTCGACTGTCGCTCGCTGGGACGGGGAACTCGTCGGATGGGCAGTGCTGCTGCTCGGTGCCGGCATCCTGCTCGCCACCCTCGCCGACCGGCTCCTGGGCGGCACCCTCGGTTCCGCGCTCTCGCTTGCCGCGCTGTGGGGCGGGATGCTCGCCGCGATCATCCTCGCGTTCGCGCGCTCGCGGCCCCGGATGCTGCTGCGCTTCCATCCGTTCGACCTGCTCTACGGAATCGTGCTCGGCGTCATTCTGCGCTTCACGCAGGGCTTCCTCGAGATCGCCGGCACCGGCACCGCCGTGTGGCCGACAGCAGGGACGATCGATGGGTCACTCCCGGCATCCTTCTGGTTCGACGGCGTGCTCGCGCCGGTCGTGATCGCGCCGCTTCTCGAAGAGTTCTTCTTCCGCGCCGTGCTGCTGGTCGCGATCTTCACGGCGGTCAGGCGGATGACTGACTCGCGCTCGTGGGCGGGGTTTGCCGCGATAGCCGTGACGACCGTGCTCTTCATCGGGCTGCACCTCGTCTTCGACATCTACACGTGGTGGTCGGTCGCGACCCTCGGGCTCGTCGGGCTCGTGTGTGCCGGTCTGGTCGTCGCGACCTCGCGCATCTGGGGCGCCGTGCTCACTCACATCGTCTTCAACGGCGTCGCCGTCGGGATGCTCGTCGTCGGCACCGTCGGGGTCTAGGGCGATTCTTCCCCCGGGGGGGCGGTGATGCAGCTCTCCACACCCGCCTGAATCGCCCTGTGCTACGCGTGCTACGGCTGGTACATTCGGGGTATGCCCACCATCAGCCATCGAGAAATGCGCAACAACAGCGCAAACGTGCTGCGCGGTGTGCAAGACGGTGAAACGTATGTCGTGACCAACGACGGCGTTCCCGTCGCCTCGATCGTGCCGAGCGGAGAGCAGGCTGCCGAACTCCCCCTCGTTCGCGCGGCGACAGCATCCGACAGGATCGGATCACTCACTCGACACAGCATCCGGGGGAGCGTCCGCGAGACTCTTGACGAACTGCGATCCGAGCGGTGACGCGGGCGTATATCGATACGTCGGCGGCAGCCAAGCTGGTGATTGACGAGCCCGAGTCAGCGGCGCTAGCCGCGTGGGTCGATGACGGTTCCGTCGAGCTCGTCGCCGGCATGCTGCTCGAGACCGAGTTGCGGCGCGTGGGGGTGCGCCACAGCATCCCGCAGCTGGACATCTCCGCCCTCCTCGATCACGTCGCCCTCTACGGGCTGACACCAGCTGTCTACCGCGAGGCAGGAGTGCTACCCGGCCGTGCCCTGCGCACCCTCGACGCGCTGCATCTGGCATGCGCTGTTCGCCTGGGCGTTGACACCGTTCTCACCTATGACGACCGGTTCGCGGATGCCGCACAGAGCGTCGGTATTCCGGTCACTGCGCCGGTGTAGCGCGCACTCGCGGCCTAGGCCCCCCGGGGGGAGCAACGGCGCACCGTTTGGCACACACGCCGGTGCCGCCCCCCACATCTGCGGAGTGTCGCGGCCGCCGTGCGCCGTTGCGACCGACGGCGGTGCGCCACGGGAGCGGCGTCGACGGTTCGCGCGCAGCATCCGGATGCCGTAAGCTATCCCTTTGGTGCCTGCCTCACTGCGGCAGATACCTGCGAACGTGAGCCCTCCACTGGCGTGTTCGGCGGCCCTCGGCCTCGGAACCACCCCGGAGCGGGATTCACGAACCACTCCGTTCGAATCAGAAAGCAGCACTATCGTGACGCGCACATTCACCCCCAAGGCTGGCGAAATCCAGCGCGAATGGCTCGTGATCGACGCCACCGACGTCGTTCTCGGCCGCCTCGCCTCCCACGCCGCAGCGCTCCTGCGCGGCAAGCACAAGGCGACCTTCGCACCGCACGTTGACAGCGGCGACCACGTCATCATCATCAACGCCGACAAGGTCGCCCTCACCGGCCAGAAGCTCGAGAAGAAGATGGCCTACCGCCACTCCGGTTACCCGGGCGGACTGAAGGCCGTCGCGTACAGCGAGCTGCTCGAGAAGAACCCCGTCCGCGCCGTCGAGAAGGCCATCCGCGGCATGCTCCCCAAGAACAGCCTGGGTCGCCAGCAGCTGTCCAAGCTGAAGGTGTACGTCGGTGCCGAGCACCCCCACGCCGCTCAGCAGCCCAAGACATACACGCTCGACCAGGTCGCCCAGTAAGCGCCGGACAGACCAGAAGGACATACTCGTGGCGAACGACACCACCGCAACCGAGCCCACCAGCTACACCACCGAATCCGCCGTCGACGTCGAGGCTGTCGAGGCTGCGCGCCCCGTACTCAACGTTCCCGGCGCAGCAGTGGGCCGCCGCAAGGAAGCCATCGCGCGCGTGCGCCTGGTTCCCGGTACCGGC
>NZ_JASBSF010000298.1 GCF_030149085.1 Microbacterium sp.
CGCCGCGACGCGGCACGACCAAGGACCCAGTGGACGACCGGGATGCGACGCCCGGAGCACACCCCTGCCCAGACGTGGTCAGCGCAACTCGATCACGATCCCGCCGCCCGCCCAACCTTCATCGGTGGATCGAGGCTAAGGAGGGCGGGAGCCCCCGGATGCGTAGACTGATCCCACCCCTGCGCGGGGTGAGGTTGGTGATCCCGAGGGGGGATGGAGATGAAGGCCGTTGGTCGGGGCGACGCTGGAGTCGGCATCCGTGGTGGTCGACAGGTGCACGGCGTCGCGAGGGCGGGTGTGATCGCGGGTTTGCTCGCCTTGCCGGTAGCGCTCGCCGGGTGTGGGCCTGCGCCGTGGAACAACTGGGGCTACGAGACCTCGAGCCCGACGCCCACCTTTACCCGCCAGACCGTTGCCCCACCGGTGAAGAACGACCTCTCCAGCGGCTCCACGCAGCGAGACCTCCAGGCCGGCGCCGTGAAGGCCACTGTCGACTACTGGTCGACGCTGTCGATGGACAAGTGGACTGCCGATGCCCTCAAGCCCATCAGCCTGTCGCTGATCACAACGGTGGAACCCAACGACGGTCAGAAGGTCTACTTGCAGCGGGCGACGATGGTCGCCGTGCCGCAGAGCGACACCGGAGATCTCGCTCCGCTGGATCCGCAGGTGGATGCCGCGAGCGTCAACCCCGGCTATCTCGTGCTTTCGCCCTACAGCTACTCCCAGAACTTCACCGTCGGTCCGGTGCCATCGAACGCGATCTCGGTGACGGTTCAGTTCACGTACGACTTCCTCGTGCAGACGACGCCGACCTCGAACGAGTACGCGAAGCAGACGGCATCCGACACGCTGACGATTGCCATCGCGCAGCAGTAGCGCTCACGCGGCTCACCAGGGCGGCGCTTTCTTGGTCGCGCTCTCGCGCGGCCGCTGACAATAGCCATCGCGCAGCAGTAGCGGTTCCAGCAGCCGGTCAGGCGGTGACGCGCTCCCAGCGGTCGCCGCCCTGCGCGCGGGCCGCTGCTGCAGCTTCGGCCGTGGTGGCAAGCAGGGCATCAAGGTCATATCCCGATGTCGCGACGCTCGCCCAGCCGATGCTGGCCGAGGTCGTCACCGTGATCGGAGCAGCCGGGTCGCGCACGGCGATTCGTCGGAGAACGTCGCGCACGAGCTCTCGGATGACTGCCTCGGGGCGCGATATCAGCACGATGACAGCACTGTCGGGAGCGATCGCGACGTCGGCATCCGTGGGGAAAACCGCGACGACACGAGACTGGATCTCGCGGATGAGTCGACCGAAGATGGCGGGTCCTCCCGCAGCTTGCAGATCTTCAGCGTCGTCGAGCTCGATGCGAAGCAGCGACCAGGTGCCGGCATCCCGCGCGGCGGCGCGTTCGAGACGTTCGCGGGCCGTCCCCACGAACCGACCCCAGTCGCTGTGCGGCGCCCCGGACTCGATCGCCTGCGTCCCGGGGGTCACGAGCGGCACCAGCGACACGAGCGCGCAGACCATGTAGACGAGCATTCCGATCGAATTGAAGATGCGCGTCGATGCGAAGGCCTCCGACGTGGAGAGTGGGGTGAACAGGGCGCCGATAAGCACCGTGACGCCAGCCAGCGCGTAGACCGCCGAGGAGATGACGATCGGCCACAGCAGACGCTCGGACCGCTCCGGGATGCGCCGCCACTCGAGGAGGAACAGCACGCCGAAGATCGAGGAGATGAAGAACACGACGCGGTAGGCGAGGCCGAACAGGTCAGAGTCCCCTACCGCGATGAGAGCAACGATCGACACCGCCGCGACCACGGCGCTGATCCACGCGTACGTTCGAACTTTGCGGTGGGCGCGCAGCCCCGACCACAGGAGCGCCGGGGCGCCCAGCAGCAGACCCATCGAGCCTCGCCGCAGTTCCTCGGACTCGGCGGCAGTCGCAGCGAGATAGCCGAAGCAGGCCACCATGATGCCCATGAACGTCAGCGACCACAGCAGCGTCGAGCGGCGGGGCCGCGCGAGAAACGCCAACCCGACGAAGAGGATGGTGCCGAGGGTTGCGATGGTCGCGTGGGCGATACCGATGGTCGCGCCGCCGAGGTCGGGCCAGGGCAGCTCACCAGGTGCAGGAAAGATCATCACGACTCCGGAGCGACGGAATGGGGGAGACGAAGAGTGACCGTCGTGCCGTGTCCGAGTTCACTCGTCACCGTGAGGGTGCCGCCGTGGGCTGTCACGATCTCGCGCGCGATACCGAGACCAAGCCCGGTACCAGGCGCATGCTCCTGGGCGCGCGTACTGCGAAACAGGGGGTCAAACACGTGCTCGAGGTCCTCGGAGGCGATGCCGATGCCCGTGTCGGCGACCACGATGACGGCGTTATCCTCGTCCAGAGCTGCCGATACCCGCACTGAACCGCCAGCTGGCGTGTACTTCACGGCATTGCTGACGACGTTGTCGAGGACCTGGCGCAGGCGGAAGACGTCGCCATCCATCCGCAGGTGGGCCGGGAGGTCGGCTTCCAGCGTCACGCTCTGTTCTCGTGCCGTCGCGGCGAAAGCTTCTCCGACGGCGGTCGGCATCGGGACGAGGTCGAACGAGCGGCGGTCCTGGGTGGGGGTGAATCCGCTGCGCGAGCGCTGCAGCATCGTCGAGGCGATACCGAGCATCCGTTCGCTGGCGGAGAGGATCGTCTCAAGGTGGTCCCGGATCTTCGGGGTCAGCTCATCCTCTTCTTCGAGTGCAAGGTCGGCGTGACCGATGATGACGGTCAGCGGATGCCGCAGTTCGTGAGAGGCTACCGCGGCGATCCGTTCGCGCTCGCGCTCGGCCTCGGTGACGGCGGTGATGTCGTGGGCGACGAGCATCGTCGACGCAGAATCGTCGGCTGACGAGGTCAGCGGCATCGTCCTCACCGACAGAGCGCGCCAGGTGCCTTCGGCGTCAAAGATCCAGACCCGCGCATCCTCGAAGATCTCGCCACGTTGCGCACGCGCGAACGTGCGCTCCGAGGCCGGGATCGCCGTCCCCTGCAGGGATGCGTATTCGACGGAGGTGGGCGGAGAGTTCGGATCGTTGGGGCTCGTTCCGTAGAGCCGAGCGTAGGTCGTGTTGACGGCGAGCAGTGATCCGTCACGGGCGAAACGCAGGATGCCGACATCCACGCCGTTGATCAACTCGATCGTGCTGCGCTCGGCGCCCGAGACCCGTTCAAGCGTGGTTTCGAGACGCCGCGTCTGGCCGAGAAGCAACCGCTTGAACGCCCGCGTCTGGCGCATCGTGATGTTCGCCGTGATACCCAGGAACGTGACTCCGAGGAGCACCGTGAACAGTTCGACGGCGCCGGGCGGTTCGGTGGAGGTGGCGGCTTCGATCAAGAGGGAACCGGCGATTGTGACGATGGCGGCCGCGAGGGCCCAGCGCGTGAAGTGCAGGCCGATCCACATGATCGGGAAGACCCAGAAGAAACCGAGCGGCAGGATCGAGGATGCCGCCATGAACCCGACGGCGACGATGTCGGCGAACGGGATGATCAGCGGCGACCACCGGGGTGCGCGGGCCCAGGGTACGACAAGTGTCACCGCGGTTGCAGCGATGATGATGGCCACCCCGGTGAGCATGAGCCACGACTCGAACAGTTCCGGCTCGTAGCCGAGCGATACGACCGAGATGATGATGATCGAGACGCCGAGGGAGAGCTGCGTGAGCCAGATCGACCTCACTCGCATCGTCGCGCCGTCGACGTCGCGGAATTGCGCGTCTCTTGCGCTCACCTTGTGCTCCCCCTTAGGCAGCGTTGAGTTCAGGCCTTTGTTCGTATCGTATACTTCCAGCGCATCCGGCTTGTGGAACCCGCCACGAGCCCGAGATAACCGCGGAATATCAGCCTTCGATGCCCTGCACGTCGGCCCGCTCAAGGAGAAACCATGGCCACCGCCCCGCAACCGTCGCGCACCGTACGCCGCGTCGTGCTCGGCGCCGCCGCACTGGCTTTGGGCGCCTCGTCCCTGACCGGATGCCAGCAGATCGCCGAAGCATTCAATTCGATCCAGGGTGAAGCACCCAGCACCGCATCGACGGCGACACCGGTGCCGCAGCCGGTCTCGACGACTGCCGCGATGGACTTCGACTCACTGTTCTCGTACGACGGGTCGGTTTCGTTGACGACAGATGTCGCATCCGACCTCGAGGTCGTGCTCGATGTGTGGGCGGCTGACCCGAAGCGCACCCGCGAGTGGACGCCGAACAACGAGAAGGTGTTCGGGTTCGCGATCAACGCGTACGACCGTCGGGTCGATGACAAGGCAGTGTTGGCGCAGAAGCGCCGGGTCTATGTGTCCTCGATCTCGATCACGTCACAGACCGCACAGACCTCGGGGATGGTGCAGCAGCCGTTCCAGTTCGCCGCCGACCCCCGGACGCTGGTGCCACCGGCCACGCTGCGCTCGGACCGTGGGCTGCTGCTCAACAGCTATCAGGGCGGGCTGCTCGTTCCCGAGACGACGATCTTCATGCTGCCGGCCGACACCTACGGCATCACACTGCAGTTCTCGTTCGGCATCTACGTCGAGGGCAC
>NZ_JASBSF010000310.1 GCF_030149085.1 Microbacterium sp.
CGGGAGCGAGCCATCGGCGCGGGGTATTACGGGGCCTTTCGAGTGCAATCGCCCGGCTCCGGAACGAACACGACGCTGCGGTAGTAGGCAAGCTCGCGCAGCGACTCGCTGATGTCGGCGAGGGCGCGGTGACCGCCATCCTTCGCCGGCGCGTGGATGTAGGCACGCGGGTACCAGCGTCTGGCGAGCTCCTTGACACTCGAGACGTCGACGTTGCGGTAGTGAAGCCACCGATCGACGCGAGGCATGTACTTGGCAAGGAACATCCGGTCGGTGCCGATCGTGTTGCCCGCCAGCGGCGCCTTGCCTTCGAGCGGCACAAAGCGCTGGATGTACTCAAGAACCTCGAACTCGGCCTCGGCGACACTGACGCCGTTCGGAATCTCCTCGAGCAGGCCAGACTTCTCGTGCATAGCGGTGACGAAATCGTTCATGTTCGCCAGCGCAGAGGCGTCGGGTTTGATCACGATCTGGAAGCCCGGATCCAGCGGGCGCAGCTCGAAGTCGGTGACGATGACAGCGATCTCGACGAGTTCATCGACGGCGAGATCCAGTCCGGTCATCTCACAGTCGATCCATACCAGCCGGTCGTTCTCGCTCGAAGCCATGCCGCCCATCCTAGAGCCGGCGCTCACGGCACTCGCGGCGGCTCCCGGTAATCTGGTGGATGCGCCTCCGTAGCTCAATGGATAGAGCATCGGCCTTCTAATCCGACGGTTACTGGTTCGAGTCCAGTCGGGGGCACCAGATGAGTGGCGGGAAGGCGCGGGGGCACGATGATCGAGATGGATGCCGACGCGTTCGAGCACCTGGTCGTCGAGGAACTGGACCGGCTGCCCGACGACATGGTCGACGGACTCGACAACGTCATCTTCGTGGTCGAAGACCGCGGCGAGGATGGTTCCCTCGACCTCCTGGGCCTCTACGACGGGTGGGCGCTGACCGAACGCGACCGATATGGCGTGGGTGAGCTCCCCGATCGGATCATCGTCTATCGTGAAGCCCACCTGGCGGCGTGCGATGATCTGGACGAACTTCGCGCTGAGGTCCACACGACTCTCGTGCACGAGATCGCGCACTTCTACGGGATTGACGATGACCGACTCCACGAGTTGGGATGGGCTTGATGAATAGCGCGACACTCCCTCGGGCCGATGAGGATGTCGACACACGCCACGCCGCTGACATGCCGTGGCAGACGGTCGTCTGGAATGACCCCGTCAACCTCATGAGCTACGTCACCCACGTCTTTCGAAGCTACTTCGGTTTCAGCCCGGAGCGGGCCGAGGCTCTGATGCTCGCCGTGCATCATGAGGGCCACGCCGTGGTCGCCGAGGGCGCGCGCGAACAGATGGAGCTTCACGTTCATGCCATGCATGACTACGGGCTTTCGGCGACTGTGCGGAGGGCGCCGGCATGACCCGCGAACTCGTGATGGCGATCACGCGCATCGAGGCTCTGCACCTCTCGCAGATGACGGAGCAGTTCCGGGACCTCCTCGATGCCACGACCGATGCGTCAAGCGATGATGCCGTGGCACGCCTCGTCCCCGAGGGGTATCTCGACGATGACGCTGCGGCTCGCGAGTTCCGTCGCTTGACCGAGCGCGAGCTCCTCGATCGCCGCCACGCGGATGCGGAGGCCGTTCTCGGCATCCTGCGCCCGACGCTCCCGACCTTGCCGGTTGCATCCGACGACCCGGAACTCACGGAAGAGGTTGTCGTGCACGCGAGCGCCGATGACGTGAGCGCGTTGCTGCGCACGCTGTCGGCGATTCGGCTCGTGCTGGCGACGCGGCTCGGGATTCAGGCCGACGACGACCACGACGCCGCTGATCCGCGTTTCGGGATCTACGACTGGCTCGGCTACCGCCTCGACAGCCTCGTCACCGCGATCGACGCGGACTCCGGCGAATTCTGACCGGGCGCGACGCGGGTCGGCTCAGGGAACGACGAAGACTCGCGTAGCGTGCGCCGCGGGCTCATCACGAGTGATGTGATCGTCTTCCTGCCGCGCCCAACGCTCCCAGTGTGGGCGGTAGGTGTCTCCATCGCGCTCGAGGGCCCTCTCTCGTCGAGAGTCGGCTGGCGATTCGACCCAGACCCGCACACCCGCGAGCACCGCAGTCGCCGGGGTGAGGATGCCGGATCCTTCGACCACGAGCGGCAGACCGGGGTCAACACCATGGGACTCCGCGTACTCACCTGCACCCCAGTCCCACCGCCGCCAGCGCCCGTGCTGCCCGGCGGCGTGCGGGATCAGGACGTTGTGCGTGACATCCTCGACGGCGGCATCCAGGCCATCCCATCCCGGGTAGGTCGAATCCAGAGCAAGCAGCTGCGGCAAGGCATCCAACGGCCAGCGATCGAGAAGGAGGCGGGTCAGGCTCGTCTTGCCGGCCCCGCTGCGCCCATCGATCAGGATGACGGGCGACGGCGCGGCACACGCCAGGATGTCGTCACGCAGGACGCCGGTGGCGTCGGTCAGAACCTGACCGACCGGGTCGTCACTTCTTGAGCGCGCGGATGACACGAATGAGCACGTGGCCGGCGACCCACACGAATGGGATGCCGACGGCGAGCAGAGAGATCAGGTTGGGCTCGAAGCGCAGGTCGTCGCCGCGTCGAATGTAGGCGCCGATCGGGATCGCGGTGCCGCCAGCGCCGCCGCCCCCGTTGCCGCCCTCATCCGAGCCTCCACCGAACCCAGAGGATGCGAGTGCCACCGGGATGATCTTGATGCCGTCGACGTCCTGCTGTTCTCCGTAGATCCCGGAGACGCCGAAGGATGCTGCCTGCTTGCCGAGTTCGAGCGCGATGTTGGGCATAGCCCCACGCTACCGGCCCGAGACCCTCGAAGACAGGGCGGCGTCGATCCGATCCTGGTCAGCGCGGATCATCGCGAGGGAGTCGAGGGTTAGAGGGAAGCGTCCCGCCGCCGCGCTCGCTGATAAGCGTCGCGCGGGTGATCGCACCTCGACCGAACCGCGCCGCGGCAGTGTCGAGCGCGGACTCGACGCGGCGCCACTCTCCGTCATCGTCCCAGAGCGCCGGCGCAGACTCGGCGAGGGTGCGCAATTTCTCAGCGCGAACACCGACGAGCCGGACGGGTAGTCGACGGTCGATGGCGTCGAACAGCTCGAGCGCGACCTCCCCGATACGTTGCCCGACCGAGCTCGGCTCAGGGAGGCTGCGCGAGCGGGAAACGGTGCTGAAGTCAGCGAATCGCACCTTGATCGCCACCGCACCGGCCTCCCAGGATGCCGCACGAAGTCGCGCCGCCACCCGGTCTGCCAGGCGACGCAGTTCCGATCGCAGGACTGCAGCGTCGCTGATATCGGTGTGGAAGGTTTCCTCGTGCCCCACGCTCTTCTCAACACGGGTCGCCGTGACCTCCCGCGCGTCGCGTCCACGCGCGAGGTTCCACACGCGCTCCCCCATCGCTGCACCCAGGGCGCGCTCGAGAACGGCCTGCGGTGTGTCCAACACGTCGGACACCGTACGGATGCCTCGCGATTCGAGTGCCTCGGCAGCCTTCGGTCCCACTCCCCATAGCGCGCGCACCGAACGTGGCGCGAGGAACGCTGCGGTGTCGGCTTCGGCAACGATCAGAAGGCCATCCGGTTTACTCAGCGTCGAAGCCATCTTCGCGACGTGCTTGGTGGCTGCGGCGCCGACGCTACAGGTCAGGCCAGTCTCGTCACGCACGCGGGCGCGAAGCATCCGCGCGATCGTTCCGGGAGAACCCCACAGGCGCCGCACTCCTCGCACGTCCAGGAAGGCCTCATCGATCGAGAGCGGCTCGACCATCGGCGTGATGTCGTGGAAGACGCGCATGACCTCGCGTGACAGCGTCACGTAACGGTCGAAGTGGGGCGGCACGACGATCGCCTGGGGGCACAGACGCAGCGCCTGGCCGACCGGCATCGCGGCGCGGACGCCGAACGCACGAGCCTCGTACGAAGCACTGGACACCACCGACCGACTCTCGGGCGCACCGATGATGATGGGCTTTCCCGCGAGGGTCGGGTCATCGAGCACCTCGACCGCAGCGTAGAACGCATCCATGTCGACGTGCAGGA
This sequence comes from Microbacterium sp., assembly GCF_030149085.1. GTDB lineage: Bacteria > Actinomycetota > Actinomycetes > Actinomycetales > Microbacteriaceae > Microbacterium. The sequence continues at coordinate 4,082 of NZ_JASBSF010000310.1, forward strand.
TGTCGGCGCCGGTGTCATCCGCGTCATCGCGCGACACGAGGCGATTCCTGCCGTCCCCTCGTCCCATGCATCCATTCTCGCCCGCACCACCGACAGTGCTCTCTCGGCATTCCCATCACCACCAGATGGACGGCGCTCAGCGATAATAAATACCCTAGGGGGTATCTAGCAAGCGGATCGAAGGAGCACACCGTGATCACCACTACCCGTTCTCTTACCGTCGCGGCGGCCGCACTCACGATGGTGGGGCTGACGGCATGCACGACGACGCCGCCCAGCGCCCCTGTTGACGCTTCCGCGGCGCCGACGACCGAGAACTTACCGACGTCGACCGAGCCCCCACTCGCCGACGCCGCCTCAGGTGACGTCGACGCTCAGCTGCTCTATCTC
>NZ_JASBSF010000312.1 GCF_030149085.1 Microbacterium sp.
GTAGGTGGCGATCGCGGTCCAGACCAGCAGCAGCGAGATGCCGTCGAGTGTGAGTGATCCGGTCATGATGTGGGTGTCCTCTTCGTCAGGGTGTGGCCGGTTTCAGCCGGCGTTCGCTTGGAGCCAGACCAGTGAGTCGACGGCGGTGTCGTTGATGTACACCTCGAAGTGCAGATGGTTGGCGGTGGAGCGTCCGGTGCTGCCAACCAGCCCGACCGTCTGACCAGCGGTGACCGTCTGACCGACAGCGACCTGTCGGCTTCCGGTCTGCATGTGCGGGTAGACGGTGCGGACGCGCTGACCGTTCAGGACGGACTCGATCACGACGGTGACCCCATAGCCGCCATAGCTGTCCTGCGAGACGCTGACCGCGCCGTCGACGGACGCGTACACCGGGGTGCCGCCGGCGGCGACCATGTCAGTGCCCATGTGCGCACCGCCCCGGTCGCCGAACCGGTCCGTGACGGTGAACGGGCCGCCCACTGGCCAGCGCACCGTACCGCTGCCGGGGGTGACCATGCTGTAATCGAACGGCACCGACGCCACGCGCGCCGAGGTACGGGCGCGAGCAGCGGCCGCCTCGGCCGCCTTCTTCCGGTCGATCTCCTCCTGCGTAGTGGCCGCGTAGCTGTCCCGCGTGAGCTGTGTCTGCGTCGCATCGGAGGCCACGATGAGAGACTGCGCGTCGTCCGAGGCGATCTGCTGCAGGGTCAGCGGCTCGGGGGCTGTGGTCTGCCAGGCGCCGTAAGCCGGCAACGCCACGGTTGCGATCAGGCCGCTGACAATCGCGAGCGCAGTCAGTCTCCGCACCGGATGCATCGTCCGAGGTCCGCGCGCTGGCGCGGCGGCGGCCTGTCCCCGAGTGGGAGCGACGATCTTGCGCGGCGGAGAGCCTTCTTGCCGGAGGCTGCGTCGGGTGGGGGGCGTCTGAGGCTGGTCAGCTGCGGGGGTGAGCTGTTCCGTCATGATGTCCTCCTTCGTTTCGGGTCAGATGGAGATGCCGCGGGCGGCCAGGAAGTCGATCGGGTTCACGGGAGCGCCGTTCACGTAGGCCTCGAAGTGCAGGTTGCAGCCGAACGCGTTCCCGGTGTTGCCTTCGCTGCCGATCAGATCTCCGGCGTTTACGCGCTGGCCGTAGCCGACGAAGAAGCCGCCGTTGCGGATGTGCGCGTATCCGGTTCCGATGCCGCCGCCGTGGTCGATCTTGATGTAGTTGCCGTAGCCGCCGTTGTATCCGGCGTAGACGACCGTGCCGGCAGCGGCCGCATAGATTCCGGCGCTGCAGCCTCCGCTCAGGTCGACGCCGTAGTGGTAGCTGGTGGAGCAATACCCGTTGCCGCATTGCGAGCTGCGGGGACCGAACCCGGATGTCCGACGGCCTGAAGTGGGACGTGCCCACCCGGAGCTGACGACACCGCCGCCGGCGCTCCCCTCCGCGGCACGGCGCGCGGCTTCGGCGCGCTCGGCGGCCTTGCGCTGCTCTTCGGCGAGCCGGGCGGCTTCGACTCCGGCCTGATAGTCGGCAATCGTCCGCGCGGTGGTGTCTTGGAGGGCGGCGAGCTGCGCTTCGAGTTCCCCGAGGTGGAGAGTCTGGGTGTCCAGCGCAGTCTGAGCGGCGTCGGCGGCCTGCTGCGATTCGCGCATCTTCTGCTCGGCGAGCTGCTGCAGCCGGTCACGTTCGTCACGGGCCACGGCCGCCTGATCACTCAATCCCTGCGCCGCGTTGCGCGCAGTGAGCGCGGCGGCATACACGCCCTGGTTGCGTTCGAGCAGCTTGTCCATCGTGCCCAACCGTGCCAGCAGATCGTCCGCGTTCGCCGCCGACCCCGACAAGAACAGCTCCAACGCGGTATCGTCGCCGCCGTTGCGGTACAGCTGCGCGGCGAGCCGGCCCGCCCGGTCAGAGGCCTCAGCGGCGGCTTCGGCTTCGGCATCTGCCTGGGATTGGAGTGCATCAGCTCGTTGGACGGCGGCGAAGTAGTCCTGCTGTGCGGTGTAGAACGCATCGGCCGCCTGTTCGGCCACCGCGCGCGTACGTTGCACCTCGCTGGTGAGGCTCTGGATGAGACCCTGGATCCGGGTGATCTCGGCGGTCTTCGCCGTCTCGTTCGCCTTCGCTGCCTGCACGTCATCCCACGACGGGTAGTCGGCGGCGAAGGCGGGCAGCAGCCGCGCGGCGCCGACGATCGAGCTCCCCGCGACGAGACCGAGCACACCCGCCCCGAGCACCCCACGGCGAGTCATGCGCAGCCCCAGCATCCGCTGCTCGCCAGGGGATGGGCCGCAACCCAAGTCGACGCTTCGCGGCTCTCCCCCTCGCGGGTGGGACCGGGGCTCCACGACGGATCTTGTTGGTCTCATACTCGTGTCGACCTCCGTAGATCGGCGTGTGCACGCGGAGAGGCAGGCCGGACGCGGTGGTGGATCCCGAGCCCGGTGAGGGCGACGACCGCGGCGACGGGGATCAGCCCGGTCAGCCACGGGCCGATCACCACGGCCGCGGTCAGCCCGGTGCGCAACGGAATCGTGCTGATCTGCGCGGCCGCGGTGTCGACGCCGACACTGTCGGTCGTGACACCCTCGGGGGCGATGACCTGGCTGGTGCCCACGGTGGAGACGTTGACCACGGCCCGGCCTGTCTCGATGGCACGCATCCTCGCGAAGGCGAGTTGTTGCAGGTTCTCGTCGGTGCCCCGGAAGTCGGCGTTGTTGGTCTGGAACACGTACAGTTCCGCGCCGGCGCGGGCACTGTCCCAGATCACCTGGTCGTAGATGACGTCGAAGCAGATCGCCAACCCGACGTCGACGTCGTTCACGGTGACGACCGGCAGGTTACTGCCGGGGGTGTACTCCCGTTGGATCAGCCCGACGAGGTCAGGGACGATACGTTCATACAGCCACCGGTCGGGCACGTATTCGCCGAACGGGACCGGGTTGACCTTGTCGTGCCACTGCCGCGCGTCGGCATCAGCAGTCCACAGCAGCGACGTGTTGAACACGTCCTCACCACGGGTGGTGGCCGCGTTCATCAGCAGCGGCGCACCCGCCGCCGCTACGACACGATCCAGCTGAGTCGCGACCGTGGGGGTTCGCAGCGGGTCGGAGTCCACGCTGCCTTCCGGCCACACCAGCAGGTCCATCTGCTGGCCCAGCAGCGACCGGGAGGCGGCGGTCTGCGCGGCGAGCATGTCGCCGGGTGCCTTGGGATCGAAGTAGCCGGCCGGGCCGTTCCCTTGCACCCACCCGACCCGCAGCGTCCCGGCGTCGGTGGTGGGGAACTGCGGTGTCACGACGAGGAGGAATGTGAGGATCGCGGCGGGGATGATGCCGCGCAGGAACCGGAGGCCGCCCGCGCGGGCCCACTGCAGGATGCCCGCGTACAGCGCCACGACCAGCAGGCTCAGTCCGGTCACCCCGGTCCATGACGTGGCCTGCGCCAACGGGCTCTCGACCTGTGTCATCCCGATCCGCACCCAAGGGAACCCGCTGTACGGCCACGCCCCCATCACGACTTCACGCGTAGCCCAGAGGCCGCCGATCAGCAGCGGCACGGCGACCAGCTGCACGGTCCCGCGCGGTCGATACCGACCCGTCCACCGGTAGGCGAGGGTGATCGGGATGGCGCCGGCGCCGAAGAGGACAGCCTGCAGGCTGGCGAGAGCGACCCAGGGTAGCGGGCCGAGAAACTGCCCGACCCAGGCCAGATGGGTGCAGAAGAACACGGCGCCGAAGACCGTGCCGACGAGGAATGCAGTGAGGATGCTGCGGCCGATCAGGCTGATCAGCGACATCGTGACGGCCACCAACGCCAGCGGCCACCACCCGATCGCCGGGGTGGCCAGATCCAGCGCGAACCCGCCGGCGCCCGCCACCGCCAGCGCAGCCCACAGCGGCAGCCGCGCCGTGCGATCCACCGGCGTCGCCGTGGTGGTGCCCGGCCGCGCCGGGGTGGCGAGAGTGGTCGTGGCCATCAGCGTGTGTCCTTCTGGCGGAGCGTGTCGAGGTAGGCGTTGTACGCGTCCAGCTCGGGGTCTCCGTGGGCGTCGGCGTAGCGGGTGGCGGCGGCGTCGCGGGCGGTGTCGTTGCGGAACCAGCGGTGCATCACGAACAGCAGCATCAACAGGGTGGGTGCTTCTCCGTACGACCAGGCCAGGCCGCCGGCGAGACGCTGGTCCTCGATCGGATCGATGCCCAAGGCCAGCGTGGGCGCGGCGAACGTGTCGACCAACAGGGTGGTGGCCATCATCAGGAACACCCCGAAGAACGCGTGCAGGGCGGCTTCGGCGAACACGTCCAGCGCGCGGCCGCCGTGGCTGAGCCGCACCGGCAGCGGGTCGGCGGAAAGCACCGGGATGGTGAACAGGATCCCAGCGACCAGGAACCCGACCTCGAGGCCGACGTGCCCGCCGGGTGCTTGCAGGATGCGGTCGGCGGCGTCGGCGAGGTAGAGCCCGTAGAACGCGAACAGGTACAGCGGGAGCGCGACCCAGGGGCTCAGCGCCCACCGCGCGACCCGGCTGCGCAGCCCCGCGTGAGCGGCCCGGAGCACGAACCGGCCGAGCCCGTGGTGAGGGGTGGCTCGCAGCAGGAGCGTGCCCGGAGATCCCAACACCAGCAGCGGCGGGATGGCCATCATGAGGGTGAGCTGCTGGAACATGAACACCGAGAACAGCGCGTACCCGTACGCCTCGACGCCCAGGCCGGTGACCGCGGCCAGGGTGAGGCAGCCGAGCAAGAAGCTGATCGTGCGCCACACCGGCCACCGCCGCCGGCCGGTCCACAGTCGGATCGCGCCGGCCAGGTAGGCGGCGGCAAGCACGGCGGCGATCACCGGCAGCAGCGGGAACAGCAACGGTGCGGGGCTGAGAAAGCCGAGCAGAGTCGGCGGCGTCCCGGGGATCCAGTCGTTCACGGTGTCATGCCTGTCAGGGGATCAGAAGTCGAACAGCTCTCCCAGGAACCCGTCGCGGCGGCGACGCCCGTTCCGGCCCTGGTGCGAGTCGCCCCTGTCGTGGCGGATATCACGGGTACCGGGTTCCGGATATCGCGGGGCACGAGTGTCGGTGGCCCGGTCGAGGATCTTGTCCAGTTCGCCGCGGTCCAGCCAGACGCCGCGACACCCGGGGCAGTAGTCGATCTCGACGCCGGCGCGCTCGCTCACCAGCAGCAGAGTGTCATCAACGGGGCATTTCATCGGGTCCCTCATTCGGGGTTCGCGCCGCGCACGCGGTCCAGGGCGGCGGCGTGGTCGTTCGCGATGTCGCGGACAGCCTTGTGGAGCGTGGGGTCTTCGCCGCGGGCGAGGCCCGCGTATTCGACGCGCACGCCCTCGGGGACGGTGCGGGCCTTGACCCAGATGCGTCGACGGGGCACGAACAGGCCGGCGAACAGTCCCGCCATGGCGAGGATCGCGAAGGCGAGCACCCACCCGCTGGTGGGGTCGTTCTGGATCTGCAGCGACGCGAACCGTTTCACCGGCTCCTGCTCGGACACCGCCTCCCAGGTGATCGTTCCCCACCCGTTGGGCAGGTCCACGGTGGCGCCGGGGGTGAGCTCGAGGGAGTCCAGCCCCGTGTCGCCGCCGGTGTGCTGGGTGAGTCCGTCGACCTCGAGGGTGTACACCGACCGGGGTGTGCCGTCGTCGATGCCGAGGTCTCCGCTGAACACGTTGAGGGTGAGCACCGGGTTGACCACGTCCGGGTAGACGGACGTGAACGCGCCGG
>NZ_JASBSF010000323.1 GCF_030149085.1 Microbacterium sp.
CGCGCACGGCGTCGCGGAAGGAGCAACGTTCATGAACGATGGATCCGGAGCAGCCGCCGGGCTGTTGGGAGCGGGGATCGTCGTGATCCTCGTCGTGATACTGATCGCTCTCGGCATCTATATCTGGACGGCGCTGGCACTCGGCGCTGTCTTCAAGAAGGCCGGCGAGCCCGTCTGGAAGGCGTGGGTCCCTGTCGTCAACACGTGGACGCTGTACGAGCTCGGGGGCAAGCCCGGGTTCTGGGCGCTGTTGGCGTTCCTGCCAATCGTTGACATCGTCGCTTTCGTCTTCCTCATCATCTCGATCGATACCGTGAACAAGCGGTTCGGACGGGGATCGGGGCTGACCGTCCTCGCTGTGTTCTTTTTTCCCATCTGGGCCAGCATCCTCGGGTGGGGAAGCTCGCGGCTGCTCTCAGGGCCGCTGCGCCCGGCATACCCGACGGGTCAGATGCCATTCGACACACCGGCGGCACCCCCCGCGCCGCCGACCAGTCCGTTCTCACTTGCGGGCGGCGCGGCGGTTACCGCGGCCCCTCCGGCACCCCCCGTACCTCCGGCGCCTCCGGCACCCCCGCGTGGACCCGCGCTCGCCCCGCCCCCGCCCCCACCCCCGAGCTCTTCATCGCCCTTCGACGCTCGCCCTGCGACCCCATGGCCCGCACCTCCCGCCCCGGCGCCAGCCGCTCCCGCTGCGGCGCCGACCGCCTTCATCCCGCCGCCGCCGCCCGCCCCGAACCCTGCCCAGCAGCCCAGCAGCCTGTGGGCTCCCGCGCCGGCAACGGCACCGGACGTCGCTCCTGCGGCCCCTGTGCCCGCCGCCCCATCTCCCGTGCACATTGACGAGGATGACGAGCGCACCGTGATCTCGCGCTCCAAGCGTCCCTCGTGGCTGCTGACTCTGCCCGACGGCAGTGATGTGACCATCACCGCAAGCACCGTCATCCTCGGGCGCTCACCGTCGGCCCCGGCTGGGTCGGATGCCCAGGTCATCGCGGTGGCAGACGGCACCAAGACGGTCTCGAAGTCGCACGCTGTGCTGCGTCTGATCGGTGACACCTGGGTCATCGAAGATTCGGGTTCGACCAACGGCTCGATCGTGCTCGACGAATCCGGCGCCGAGATAGAGGTCACCGCGACGCACACTCTCATCGGGACGTTCCAGCTCGGGGACGCGACATTCCGCATCCGCAAGAGTTGAAGGCCACCACACGCATGACGACGCTGACGATCACCACCGGGGCGCAGACCGATACCGGTCGACGCCGCACGATGAACGAGGACTCGCTCCTCGCCGCATACCCGGTGTTCATCGTCGCCGACGGCATGGGCGGCCACGACGCCGGCGATCGCGCGAGCGCCGCGGTCATCGAAGCCTTCCAGCCCCTCGTGGGGGTCGACGATCTTGCACCCCACGATGTCATGGCCGCGGTCCGGCGCGCCCACCACAGTGTCGCGACGATCGCCGACACTCTCCCCAACGGAGCCGGGTCCACACTCACAGGAATCGTCGTCGTCACCCAGAACGACAACCGCTGGTGGCTGGTGCTGAACATCGGCGATTCGCGTGTGTACCGGCTGATCGGCAACACGCTCCAACAGGTGACAGTCGACCACTCGGTCGCGCAGGAACTCGTCGACGGAGGCAAGCTCCGCCGCGAGGATATGGCGACCTACAGCGGCCGCAATGTCATCACTCGGGCCGTGGGAGCCCCCGACAGTGAGGCCGAGTACTGGTTGCTGCCCATCGTCACAGGCGAACGGCTGCTGATCTGCTCCGACGGGCTGACCGGAGAGCTCCCCGACGAGAGTTTGCGCGCCGGCCTCGCTCTCGGTGGCAGTACCCAGCAGACGGCGACCACTCTGGTTATGCAGGCGGTCGAGCGCGGCGGGCGCGACAACGTGACGGCGATCGTGGTGGATGTCGTCGCCGGCGGCGCGAGCCCCGACTCCGACGACGTCACCGGCGGCATCGGCACGACCAGCGCGGTCGTCGCCGATTTGCTCCCCGACGAGGACACAGTCCCCTCCAGTAAGCCGCGGGCGCGCGGATGACAGGCTGGACGTACATGCGGGGCGATCATCCCGCGATCATCCAGGGATCGACCTGCGTCGCATTCGGCGGTGTTTACGGTGAGGATCGCGCCCGCGCGGTGCTCCCCATGATGACGGCCGACACGCCCCTTGAGGATCTGCTGGATGTCGTGCTCCAGACCGGAATCGGCGCACTGCCGGACTTCTTCGTCGGCAGGGTAGAAGACGGCACGCTGACGGCCATGCTGCGCGGCGCGGCGCTCCTCACAATCGAGGATGATCGGTGGCGCCGCTCCACCGTTGACGGCCTCGGCGCACGGACGTGGCGCGAAGTAGCGTTCGACGGTGTCACACGCCTGGCCGTCTGTTTCGACAGGCAGCTGGTCCGCACAGATCTGCGCAAGGCCCCGGACGATGAGCGCACGGCCCGCCCGGGTGCCCTGGCGATCAGCGAGATCGTGTTTCGCCGGCCGGATGCCCCGCTGCGGCTTATGACGGTCATAGGTGCAGCACGGGGAGGACTCAGCGCCGAGACCGAAGACTTCCCCCCGCACCTCTTCGACGACGGATCCAGCGCATCTACCCCGACCGAGCGACCTGCGACTGTGGCGCAGCAGAGCGCGGCGCCGGCGCCAACCCCCGCAGGCAGCCCTGAACCGGCCTCTCCACCGCAATCGCAAGAGGAGGCCGAGACGGACCGCTACCGGTTCGACGATCTCTTCGGGTCCACGAGATTCTTCGGCGTCGAGGCGGCCGCGGTTCGGGCAGAAGAGGGGGAGGGCGAGATCGCATCCTCGCCCTCCCCCATTCTCTCGACTCCGTCTCCCACGCTTCGAGGACACACGACGTCACCCTCAGCGCCGGACGAGATGTCGGCCGAGGTGTCGGGCCTCGTCTGCGCGACCGGCCACCCGAACCCGCCCACGCGGGCGACCTGCGTCGTGTGCGCGATTCCGCTGACGGGCGCCCAGCCGGCGCGCACGAGTCGACCTCAGGGGATGCTGCGCCTCCCGGACGGACGCCGCCTTCCCATCGACGCGCAGATGATCATCGGCCGCAGCCCCCGCGCAGAGCGGTCGGATAGTCGCACTCTTCCGACCTTGGTGAAGATCGAAGGCGCCTCGACCGACGTCTCGCGCAACCACGCGCGCATCGGTGTGGAGGGGTGGAACGTCGTCATCGAGGATCTGGGATCCACCAACGGAACGGTGATCCTCGCGACGGATGGAACGCTCCGGCGCCTGCGCGGCGGCGAGACCGCGCTGCTGACCGCTGGAGTCGTGGTGGACCTGGGAGGCGTGCGCATCCACGTGGAGGATGTACCGTGACTCCCGGCTACGGCGGGGTGGACATCCCGGGGCTGACGTTCGAGCGGCACCTGGGTGCCGGCGCGTTCGCAGACGTACTGCTCTTCCAGCAGGAGTTCCCCCGTCGCCGGGTCGCTGTCAAGGTCATGCGCGAAGCGGTCACCGACCCCCGCACGCAGGCCTCGTTCGAGAGCGAGGCGAATCTGCTTGCAACCGTATCGACCCACCCCTCGATCGTCACGGTGTATCACGCAGCGATCACGATAACCGGCCGCCCATACCTGGTGATGGAGTACTGCTCACGCCCGGGCCTGGCCGAACGCATCCGTGACCGCCCGCTGAGCGTCCCGGAGATGCTGCAGACGATGATCCGTCTGTCGGGCGCAGTGGAGACCGCGCACCGCCACGGGATCCTGCACCGCGATCTCAAGCCCGCGAACGTCCTGACCACCGACTACGGGTGGCCCGCCCTCGGAGACTTCGGGATCTCTGTCGTGGCGGGGCACCCGACCAACAGCGGCGGCGCGATGTCGCTGCCGTGGGCGGCACCCGAGGTCGTCGCAGGACACTCGTTCGAGCCAGCAGCCGATGTGTACGGGCTGGCGGCCACGGCGTACACGCTCCTCGCGGGCGCCTCGCCGTTCGAGCTCACCGGAGCGCGTGATGTCCCGGCCCTTATGACTCACATCATGTCCACTCCCGCGCCGAGAATCCCTCGTGAAGATGTGCCCGAGGCGGTGCAGCAGCTTCTGGCGATCGCGCTCGCCAAGCATCCGACCGAGCGCCCGCGGTCGGCCTCGGAGTTCGCGCGCGGACTCCAGCGCATCGAGCAAGACATGGGACTGCCGACGACGCACCTCGACATTCCGAGCGCGCAGGACCTGCCCGACGACAGCGCCGAGCGCACCCGGCTCTCTCCGCGCGAGACAGCGGTTGTCGCGGGCATCGTCGCGCCGTCCCCTACGCCTCCGGTGGACGACCGGACCGCTATCGCCCAGGCGCGGGCAACGATCCCTGACCTCGAGCTCGCCGAGCCCACGATCGCACGCCCGCGGACGCCGGCTGTGCCGGACGAGGCAACAGCGATCGCGCCACCACGGGCGCTCTCCGAGCCGATCGATGACCCAACGGCGATTGCCCCCACCCGGGACATCGACGCCGAGCACACAGCACTCGCGTCACCACGGACGTCCGATCCGGATCGCACTGCGCTCGCCGGGCAGCGCGTCGATCCCGCAGATCAGACGATCCTGCGCTCCCCCGCCAGTCCGGCTGCTCCGCAAGCTCAGGCGTGGACGCCGCCCCCGGGAGCGCGAATCGCCTATGACCCAGGCGCGGAGTCCGCTGCCCGGACTACGTACGGCATCCGGGAGTCGCTACCGACACCGGCGATCACCCGTCGCGCTGCGCCCGCGCCGCAGGTCGCCCCCACGGGAGGCTCCGCCGCCGCACGTCGCACCCGTCGACGGCGGACGACATGGCGGCTGATCATCATCGGCGCCGGAGCGCTGCTCGTACTGTCCGCCGCGGCTGTCGCTGTGGCACTGCTGCTTGGTGCTGGCTGATGAACAACGGAAACCGGATGCGGCGGGGGACGCGACTCGGGGGGAACACGATGGATGACGACACGACAGCGTCGACGCTGACGATCGACTTCTGCGGCGAGCGCCACGCCTGCACGCCAGGGAGGACTTTCAGCGTCGGCCGCGATGCCGATCTCTGCATCGACGACAACCGCTACCTGCACAGGCGACTGCTGGAATTCGAGTGGGCGTCCGGGATGTGGTGGATGACGAACTGCGGCCAGTCGATCACTGTCGGGGTGGCAACGGCGGACGGCACCTACCAGGCCATGCTGGGTCCGGCCGGCCGCATGCCACTCGTGTCATCGCCGCTGAGCGTCGTGTTCAGCGCGGGCCCGTTCACGTATGAACTCGGGGTCATCCTTGACGGCGCCTCGGCAAATCCGGCGCCGGATGCCGCCTTGCCGGTCTCCACCGGCGCCGACACCGCACTGTCGTCGACGCTCGGCGCCACCACTTTCACCCCGAGCCAGCGGCTGCTGATCATCGCGCTGTGCGAACCGATGCTTCGCGACGGGATGGCAGGCGCAAGCCGCATTCCCTCGTCCGCCGAAGCCGCAGAGCGTCTCGGGTGGCCGATCACGACCTTCAACCGCAAACTCGATAACGTCTGCGACAAACTCGACCGCGACGGCGTCCCAGGCCTGCGTGGCGGGGTCGGGAAGCTCGCCCGCAACCGCAAGTCACGCCTGGTCGAACACGCGATCATGGCACGGCTGGTGACACCGACAGACCTGGCGCTGTTGGATGCCGGTCAGCCGAGGGATTTCCCACAGACGGCTAGTGGCGGGAGCACGCGATGAGAACGAAGTTGACACTGATCCGCCCGGACGCCACCTACACCGACCTGACCATATTCGTCGACGCGGGCGCACATGTGGCAGACGTCGCTGACGCAATCGCCTCCCGAGACCCGCAGCACTCGACCCTTGGCCCGCAGACGATCACGGTCAACAGAAGCGGAACGTGGAACGCCATCGATCCCACGATGCCCTTTCAAGATGCGGGCATTATCTCGGGATCTCACATCAGCCTGATCGACGCCGGCTCAGAACCCGCACGTCTTGCGATGGCGGCCGGGCAACCGACCGCTCGGTTCCGGGCATCAGGCGGCACAGACGACGCGCGAGTATTCACCGTCACCGGTCGAACGACCTCGATCGGTCGCGGTGAGGCAAACGGCATCGCTCTGACTGACCCATCGGTCTCAAAGTCCCACGCCGTCATCGACATCCTCGATGACGCCGTCACGATCATCGATCAGCAATCGGCAAACGGTCTTGTCATCGACGGAGGCATGCTCTCGCGCGCGACGTTGCGGCCGGGTTGGAGCGTCGCGCTCGGCGACGTGACGCTCACACTCATCGACGTCGTCGGCGTGCCCGGACGCACCCCGCGCGAACCAGCGTCGATTCCGTTCAACCGGTCACCACGCGTCGAGGCACGGTTTCCGGGAACGGAGTTCCCCTCCCCGGAGCCACCCATCGAGCAGGACCGCCAGCCGTTCCCCTGGCTCATCATGATCGCGCCGCTCATCATGGGTGCCGTCTTGTTCTCGATCACGCAGTCGCCGCTATCGATTGCTTTCGTCGCGCTCTCCCCGGTCCTGATGCTCGCAAACTGGTTGACCACTCGTGGAACACGGCGCCGACGCATGCGCGACCAGATCCGCCGATTCGGTGCACAGATGGAATCTCTTCGCACCAAACTCGCCACGTCGCTCACTCTCGAGCACCAGATCCGCCTCAAAGAGGCCCCCTCGACTGACGAGGTCGTCGCCGCGGCCCTCGGCCGGACCGAACTGCTGTGGACACGCCGACCGGAGCACTGGTCGTTTCTAAACGTTCGGATCGGAACGGGGACCCTCGCCAGCCGATCACGCATCGCCGACATACCCGGTCAGGAACGCGCGCTACCCGAGTACGTGGACGAGCTCCGTTCCCTGGCCGACGAATTCGCACTCGTACCCGCAGTTCCTGTGTTCGAGAACCTGCACGACTCCGGCAGCATTGGTGTCGCGGGACCACTCGGAGCGGCGGAGGAAGCCGCTGCCGCCCTGATCACTCAGCTCACCGGACTCCACTCCCCGGATGAGCTGGTCGTCTCGGCAATCGTCGGTCCAAGTACGGGGAACTCCTTCGAGTGGATGCGATGGCTTCCCCACACATCCTCGCCTAGCAGCCCGCTCAACGCTATCCCGCATCTGACCGACAGCGAATCGAGTACGCGTGTTCTCATCGCCGCGCTCGAAGAGCTCGTCGATGCACGTGCACCGGAGTCCAAGCGGGACCCGTACGCCAGGCGCGCCATGGCTGTGTCGGACTCCGCGGTTGCGCGCGCGGCACAGGTCGGCGAGGACGACTCGGCGGCGCTACCACCGTCGATACCCCTACCTGCGATCGTTGTGTTGATCGCGCACGATTGCATCGCGGACCGTGGCCGTCTCGTCCAGTTGATGGAGCGTGCGCCGGATGCGGGTGTCTACGGGATCTGGCTCGAAGCCTCGTCGGCTCAGTTACCAGCGGTGTGTCGCACGTTTCTCGAGTTCTCCACCATTGGGTCCCTCGACGCGCGAATCGGCCACGTGCGCCAGGGAGAGCAGTTCACCCCTGTCCAACCCGAGCGGATCGACCATGAACGGTGCGCAGCATTCGCGCGTTCGCTCGCGCCCGTCACGGATGCTGGCGCCTACTCAGCCGAGGAGTCCGACGTTCCGAGGTCGGTGTCTCTCGTAACCCTTCTGGACTCAGAGCTACTCACGTCCACCGCCGCAGTGATCGACCGATGGGCTCAGAACGAGTCGCTGATCGATCGCTCGGCAGCGCCCTCCGGTCGCCATCGTCCCGGCAGGCTACGCGCGATCATCGGGCAAGGCGGGACGGATGCCATGCACCTCGATCTCAGGGCCCAGGGCCCTCACGCACTCGTGGGGGGGACCACCGGATCCGGAAAGAGCGAGTTCCTGCAGACGTGGGTGCTCGCCATGGCTGCCGAGTACAGCCCCGATCGCGTGACCTTCCTCTTCGTCGATTACAAGGGCGGTTCAGCGTTCGCCGACTGCGTGTCCCTGCCGCACTCGGTCGGCCTTGTTACTGATCTCAGCCCGCATCTCGTCCGACGCGCCCTGACAAGTCTGCGCGCAGAACTGCACTATCGCGAGCATTTGTTCAACCGCAAGAAGGTCAAGGACATCCTCGAGATGGAGAGCCTTCGTGACTCCGAGACCCCGCCAGCGCTCGTCATCGTCATCGATGAGTTCGCGGCACTCGTAAGCGACGTTCCAGAGTTCGTGGACGGTGTGGTCGACATCGCCCAGCGAGGTCGTTCACTCGGCATCCATCTCATTCTCGCGACGCAACGCCCTGCCGGAGTGATCCGAGACAATCTGCGTGCGAACACGAACTTGCGCATCGCTTTGCGCATGGCCGACGAGGCAGATTCTGTCGATGTGCTCGGCACGCCAGCCGCAGCTCACTTCGACCCGAGTATTCCCGGCCGCGCGAGCGCGAAGACGGGCCCCGGACGGCTCACGCCCTTTCAGGCCGCCTACGCGGGAGGGTGGACAACCGGCGAGAAGCCCGCTCCGTCGATAGACGTGGCCGAGTTGCGCTTCGGCTCACCCGTGCTGTGGGAAGCGCCCGACACGGAAGACGCTCCACGCGTCTCCGACCCTGGCCCGACTGATCAGACGCGACTGGTACGTAGCATCGGCGAAGCGTTCATCGGCGCCCGCCTACCATCGCCCCGGCGTCCGTGGATGCCCGAGTTGGCGCAGATCTACGATCTGGCACGACTCCCCCAGCGAACGGACACAAAGCTGGTCCTCGGCGTGGCCGACCTCCCCCACCGCCAGGCTCAGGAGCCGGTCTCTTTCCTGCCGGACATCGACGGCCATCTCGCGATCTACGGCACGGGCGGCTCAGGAAAGTCCACAGCTCTACGCACGCTCGCGATCTCCGCAGGCATCACTCCAAGAGGCGGGATCGTCGATGTCTACGGTCTTGACTTCGGATCTGGCGGCCTACGCATGTTGGAACCGCTCCCCCATGTCGGCGCAGTGATCGCAGGTGACGACTCCGAGCGCGTTGTGCGCCTGTTCCGAATGCTCCAAGCGGAACTGACCCGGCGGGCAGCGCTCTTCGGCGAAGCACGCGCGTCGACGATCGACGACTATCGCGCATCCATGGGCAGCGAAGACCTCGCGCGAATCTTGCTCCTCGTCGATGGATTCCCTGCCTTCCGTGCCGAATACGAGGTGGGAGCGGGGCGCGCAGAGTGGTATGCCGCCTTCCTCCAGTTACTCTCGGATGGGCGGCCTTTCGGCATCCATATCGCACTGACTGCCGACCGTGCAGCGAGCGTGCCGTCAGCTGTGGGGGCGTCCATCTCTCGTCGGGTCGTACTCCGCCTGGCCGAGGAGACTGGATACACCCTTCTGAACGTGGAGGACGACATCCTTTCTCCGACCTCGCCGTCAGGCAGAGCGATCATCGACGGGTGGGAGACGCAGATCGCAGTGCTCGGAGGCTCTCGGAGCACGGTTGATCAGGTACGTGCGATCGCCGACCTCGGCGCGACGATCGCCGCGCGGCGACGACCCGCCGAGCAGGTGCGCGCCCTGCCGAGAAAGGTTCTGCTCTCGGAACTCCCGACAGCAGTGGAAGGAGAGCCGGTTCTCGGGATCTCGGATGAGACGCTCGAACCGGTGGGATTCGAGCCAGCTGGCGCAATGCTCATCGCCGGGGCGCCTTCGAGCGGTCGGACGAACGCGCTGCTTTCACTGGCCTCGGCACTGAGCCGAGCTCAGCCGGAGTCTGAACTGTACTTCATCGGCGGTAAAAGATCTCGGCTCGCCGGTCTGGCCCTCTGGACTCAGACAGCACTCGACATTGATGAAACGACCTCGCTTGCCAGAGAGCTCTCAGCTCGGGTCGGTGGCGAGCCTGTCCCGCACATCGCAGTCTTTGTTGAGGGGTTCTCAGACTTCCTCTCGACGCCCGCCGACGCAGCTCTCGTCGAACTCATCAAACTGATCAAGCGCTCCGACCACTTCTTCGTCGCCGAGGCAGAGACTGCGGGCTGGGGCTCCTCCTGGCCACTTCTCGGAGAAGTGAAATCCGCCCGACGCGGCATCGTCCTCCAGCCCGACCCGATGGATGGCGACCAGATCATGCGCACGCCGTTCCCAAAGGTCTCTCGCGCGGAGTTCCCGCCCGGCCGCGGCTACCTCGTCCGGGGCGGACGAGTGACGCGGGTTCAGATGCCTTTGGTCGATGGGGAGGACTCCCCATCGACCAAAGGCGGAGGACGTCGCTAGCGTGAGGGACAGACACCGGGGACAGCAGCTTAGGGAGACGACGTGGCGGATCTGAGAATCGATCTCGACGGTCTGGAATCAGCGGACGTGCAACTCGGGCGAGTCGAGCGCGCCTTCGAGCACTCGGACTCGATCGCCGCCGGAGTCGCCGACCTCGTCGGGCACTCGGGGCTGGCAGGCAAGCTCAGCGAATTCTCCAACGCCTGGGACCTCCACCGCGAGGACATGCTGACCGGTGTGCGGGCCGTCCGCCAGACGGTAAGGAAGATTCACGATGAATTCGCGGCTGTGGACCGCGAACTCGCATCCAACTTGAACGGGGACGGTAGCTGACATGCCATGGATGAGCCCCATCCCGGGAGATCCCGCAGGCTTGAAGGACGCGGCAGCACGTTACCTGAGCACGGCCGACAGCATCGATGAGGCGGCCAGAGAACTGCTCCGTGTCGCCAACGAGATCCGAACCATCAGTCTGGCTGTCGACCAGGTACGCAGCCAGTCGGCCGAACTGGCCGGCG
>NZ_JASBSF010000332.1 GCF_030149085.1 Microbacterium sp.
GCCGGATACCTCTCCCCACGTGCGTCGCCGAACATCGTCCAGCGACGAAACCTGTCATCCTCGGCGGGGCTTCGGACGACTTTTGTGGTCTGACATCAGAGTGCCGTACCGAACACCTCCGTCCATAGGGTCTTTGGTCCCGCTCCCACGAGGGACCCATCAAAATCCCGCGACGGATGCCGAGCCCTCTCAGGCCCGAGACACCTCAGGCGCGAGCAGCGATGGATGCCGCGTCAGTGCCGGGCGGCAGGATGCCGTACAGGTGCCCATCGCCGCCGAGTCGGGAACCGATGAACGCGTCGGTGACCGGCGCGGGCGCTGTGCGCACGAGCAACGATCCCTGGAGCGCCAGGGCGAGTGCCGTCACCAGTTCCCGAGCGCGCGCCTCGCGAGCGTCGTCGCGGACGAGGTCCCTGATGAGCTCGCGCGTCTTTCGAACGTGCGCGTCCAGGCGCCTGTCCGCACCGTCTGACCGCGCGAGCTCGGCGTCGAAGGCCTCGAAGCTCTGCGGATCGCGCGAGAGCGCGCGCAGCACATCGAGCGCGATGACGTTGCCCGAACCTTCCCAGATCGCCATGACGGGCTGTTCGCGGTACCGCATCCCGAGCGGGAATGCCTCGGTGTACCCGTTGCCGCCGAGGCATTCCATGGCCTCGTGCGCGTGACCGGGGCCACGCTTGCAGATCCAGTACTTCGCCACGGCGGTGGCCAGGCGGCGGAAGGCTACCTCCTCGGCGCCGGCGGTGTCGTCGTACGCGCGGGCCAGCCGCAGCGAGGTCGCGGTTGCAGCTTCGGTTTCGAGCTGCAGATCGGCGATCACCTGCGTCATCAGGGGCTGATCGATCAGGCGCGCTCCGAACGCGGCACGATGCCGCACATGCCAGGCAGCTTCGGCGGTCGCCTGCCGCATGCCGGCGGTCGACCCCAGCACGCTGTCGAGCCGCGTGCGTGTCACCATCTCGATGATGGTGCGCACGCCGCGGCCCTCGTCACCGACCAGGTGAGCCCGGGCGCCCTCGTACTCGACCTCACTCGAGGCGTTGGCGCGGTTACCCACCTTGTCTTTGAGGCGACGGATGCGGATCTCGTTGCGCGACCCGTCGGGAAGCAGCCGGGGGAGAAGGAAGCACGACAGCCCACCCGGCGCCTGCGCGAGCACAAGGAATGCGTCAGACATCGGAGCGGAACAGAACCACTTGTGCCCGGTGATTTCGTACTCGTCGCCGCCGATCGGCCTCGCGACCGTCGTGCCCGCGCGCACGTCCGAACCGCCCTGCTTCTCGGTCATCGCCATCCCGAACAGCGCACTGCGCTTTCCTGGCACGAGATCGGGTTCGTAGTGGGTGTTCAGCAGTCGCGGCATCCACTCGCGCGCGAGCGCGTCGTGCTGGGCGATCACCGGCACCGCCGCGTGGGTCATCGAGATGGGGCATGCATGACCCGGTTCCACCTGTGCGTAGAGCATGAAGGCGGCGGCGCGCACGACGGATGCCCCGGGTCCCGGACGCCGGAACGCGCCAGTGTGGGCGCCGTCGGCCACCGCTGCGCCGATAATGCGGTGATAGGCCGGGTCGTACTCGACCTCGTCGAGCTGGCGGCCGTAGCGATCGTGCGTGTGCAGCACCGGCTCGCTCCGGTTGGCGCGCACCGCGTCGCGCTGGAAATCGGTTGAACCGACGCGCCGGCCGATGGAGCGCAGTCGCTCCGCGGCATCCGCCCCGCCGTGCGCTTCTACGGCCTCGCGCAGAGCGATGTTCGCCTCGTACTCGTCGAGCCCGGTGCGTTCGGGCGCCTGGTTCGTGACCTCGTGCGTTTTCATCCGACTCCCTCGTCCGTTGCTCCACGGTAAGCCCGCGGGCGCGCGAGTGATTCCCGGATGCGGCGCTCCCGGCATCCGGGAAGCCCGCCGATAGGGTGAGGGGGTGACATCGGCTCTGCGCATCTCGGTTGTCATCCCGTGTCGCAACGATGCCGCCTTCCTGCGCGAATGCCTGTTGGCGCTGCAGAACCAGGAGCGCCCGGCTGACCGCATCATCGTGGTCGACAACGGCAGCACCGACGAGTCAGCCGCCGTCGCCCGGGATGCCGGGGTCGAGCTGATCGACGAGCCGCTCGTGGGAATCTGGCCCGCCGCAGCTCGCGGATACGACGCGGCGCTGCCCACGAGCGACATCATCGCGCGCCTGGATTCCGATTCCCGGCCGCATCCGGATTGGCTGGCCCGCATCGAGACGGCGTTCACGAGCGACAACGCGCTGGGCGTCCTCACCGGAGGCGCCGAGTTCTACGGCGCAGGCAGGATCATCAGCTATCTCGGCGAGCACTGGTACATCGGCGGCGGCAGGGTCTGGGTGAACCTGTGGCTCGGGATCCCGCTGGTGTTCGGCTCGAACTTCGCGATGCGCGCCGCGATCTGGAAACGGGCCCGCACGGTGGTCCACCGCGAGAACTCGCGTATCCACGACGACCTGGATCTCACGATCCACCTGCGCGAGAGCGACGGGGTGCGCTGGGACCGATCGCTGACGATGCCCGTCTCTGCCCGGCCCTTGACCTCGGTACGTGGGCTCGCACGCCGCGTCGGGCGCGTCGTCCCGACCTTCGCCGCCAGCTGGCCGGCGGGCGCTCCCTGGCGCCGCCGCGAAGCCAGCTATCCACAGGAAGACGAGGACGGCGAAAACCGAGGGGTTGCGGTCACCTAGGCTCAGGCTCCATGTCGCTGATCTCGACCGCGCTCACGGTCGCAGCCTTCGTCGCGTTCGCGGTGATCGGCGTGGCCCTCGCGATCATCGACATCCGCAGCCACCGTCTCCCGAACCGTCTCGTCGCGCTGGCCGGCGCCTCGGGTCTGGTGCTGCTGGCCGGTGCTGCGGTGACCGGCGGCGGCATCGACGCGCTCCTGCGGTCGCTGCTTGCGGCGCTGGCTCTCTTCGCCGCGTACCTCGCGCTCCGAATGCTCTCGGCCGGGGGCGTCGGCGGCGGTGATGTCAAGCTCGCGGCCGTGATCGGGCTGTACCTGGGATGGCTGGGGTGGGGGAGTGTGCTGGTGGGAACACTGGCCGGGTTCGTGCTCGGTGGTCTCTTCGCGGCCGCGATGCTCCTCATTCGGCGTGCGGAGCGCCGCACCGCCATCCCGTTCGGACCGTGGATGATCGCTGGCGCCTGGGTGGCCATCACGCTGACCGTGTCAAGCCCCTGACCGTCACGGCTCGACGGCGAGCTTCGCGGCTAGCCTGGATTCATGCCGGCCGCCCTGAAAACGTTCGTCGCCGCGGTTACGAGATGGGCACTGTCGTTGCGCATCGTCCGCACCATGTTGCTCTACGGAGAGCGGCGGGGGCCCGTCCTAGCTGACAGCGTCACCTACCGGGCGCTGTTCTCGATCTTCGCGGCCGCGCTCATCGGTTTCTGGTTCGCGGGCAGGTGGCTTGCCGACAATCCGGAGGCGTGGGATGCGCTTGTCGAGGCTGTCGACACCGTGATCCCTGGCCTCATCGGCGAAGGCGGGGTGATCAGCCTTGACACGCTCGAGTCCGGACTCACGATCGCCGGCGTCGTTGGATTCGTCGGACTCGTGCTCGCATCCCTGGGCGCTATCGGGACGCTGCGCGCGGCGCTGCACGTCCTCGGTGGAACGGTCTTCGACGACGGCTTCTTCCTGTGGGTTCAGCTCAGGAACCTCGCGATGGCCCTGGGGGTCGGACTTGCTCTGGTCGTGACCGCGGCAGTGACCTACTTCGGTACCGCCGGGGTGTCGATTGTCGCCGGGTGGTTGGAATTTTCCCCGGGAACCGTGCTGGTGGGCGTGCTGACGCGCGCCGTCGTCATCGTCGCTGTCTTCATCCTGGATGCGGCATTGATCGCCGCAATCTTCCTCGTGCTCGGCGGCATCCGTCCACCCGCGCGCGCTCTCTGGGCGGGCTCGCTCCTCGGCGCTCTGGGGCTCACCGTGCTGCAACAGCTTTCGGGCCTGTTCGTGCAGGGGGCCTCGAGCAATCCACTGCTTAGCGCATCGGTGTCCCTGATCGCGCTGCTGCTCTGGCTGAACTTCTCGGCACAGGTCATCCTCATCGCCTGTACGTACATCGTCGTGGCGGCCGAGGAGTCGCAGGGCGTCGTGCCGACGGCGCCTCCGGTTACCTTCGCGCAACGCCGCCTCCGCCGCGCGCAAGCCGGATCTCGGGCTGCGACCGCCGAGCTTCTGGAGGCACGCGCCGCCGCCATCGCCGAGGCAGAGGACCTCGGGGATTATGCTCGGGGCATGGCCATTGCACGACTTCACGGAGGCCCGCTCGACGGGCAGGTCCTGCCCCTGGAATCCCCGGATGCAGACACGATGATTGTTCCTTACGGCGAGGGTCAGGTCGTCTACGAGCGACGCGGTGCTCTCGGGCACACGGGCGATCACGACGGACCGACGGAGGGTGAGTTCTTCTTCGTCGAGTCCACCGAAGACATCGCGCCCTCTGACGACTGAACCAGCACTCGCATCGATGGAGCCATCGCAGTCCCTCGAGGTCGAGATCACGTTCGATGTGGATGCCGACATCGACGTCCCCGACTGGACTCAGGTTCCGCTGGTCGTCAGCGTTGCCGAGCCGGAAGTCCGAGAACTCGATGCCGTCTACTACGACACCGCGGACTACATCCTCGGCAGAGCTGGCTACGCGCTCCGGCGCCGAGAAGGTGGGCCGGATGCGGGCTGGCACCTGAAAGGGCCTCGCCAGGGCTCCGGCCGGATGGAGACCGGCTGGCCGCTCGACATCGGTAGTGACGCGGCATCCGTGCCCGGCGTGCCCCCGGAGATCGCCGCGCACATCGCCGATTTGACCACGCATGAACTGGTCGTGATCGCCCGCATTCGCTACACGCGCACCGCGTACGCGTTGCTGGATGCCGACGGCGGCGTCCTCGCCGAGATGGTCGACGACCGGGTGCGCACGCGGGATGAGCGGCGGGGGATCGAACAGGCGTGGCGCGAGTGGGAGATCGAACTCGGACCAGCAGCTCCCGATGACTCGGACGCGCTCACCTCGTTCTTCGACGCGGTGACCGTCGCTGCATATGCCGCGGGCGCGCGCGAGGCCTCGAGCGACTCGAAGCTCGCACGCGCCCTGGGCGTGTGAGGCCTGACCCGCGGGTCAGATGTTGATCATGTGGCCGGCGAGACCGTGGAAGGCCTCCTGCACGGCCTCCGACAGCGTCGGGTGCGTGTGGACGTTCCGCGCCGCCTCGAGAGCGGTAAGATCCCACTTCTGAGCCAAGGTGAGCTCGGGCAGAAGCTCCGAGACATCCGGGCCGATCATGTGGGCGCCGAGCAGCTCGAGGTGCTCGCCGTCGGCGATGACCTTCACGAAGCCGACAGCTTCGCCCAGGCCGTTCGCCTTGCCGTTGGCGCTGAAGGGGAACTTCGCGACCTTCACGTCGTAGCCGGCATCCCGCGCCTGCGCTTCGGTGAGGCCGAAGCTCGCGACCTGCGGCGAGCAGAAGGTGGCGCGCGGCATCATGCGGTAGTCACCGAGCGGCATGGTCTCGGCCTTGCCGATCGTCTCGGCGGCGACAACGCCCTGGGCCTCAGCGACGTGAGCCAGCTGCAGCTTGGCAGTCACGTCACCGATCGCATAGATGTGCGGCACGCTGGTGCGCATGTAGTCGTCGATGTCGATCGCGCCGCGCTCGGTGAGCTTCACGCCGGTCTTCTCGAGCCCGAAGCCCTCGACCCGCGGTGCGAATCCGATCGACATGAGTACCTTGTCGGCATCGATCGAGCCCTGTGCGCCGTCGTTGTTGCCGGTGTAGGCGACGGTGACCCGGTCACCGTGGTCGGTGACGCTCTCGACCTTGGTCGAGGTGAGGATCTCGATGCCGTACTTCTTGTACTGACGCGCGATCTCCTTCGAGACCTCGACATCCTCGTTGGGAAGTGCGCGGTCGAGGAACTCGATGATCGTCACCTTGACGCCGTAGTTGGACAGCACGTACGCGAACTCCATGCCGATGGCGCCGGCCCCGACGATCACGATCGAGGTCGGTAGCTCACGCGTCAGGATCTGCTCTTCGTACGTCACGACGTTCTCGCTCAGGCTCACACCCGGGAGCAGGCGCACCGTGGAACCGGTAGCGATGATCGCGTTGTCGAAGGTGACGGTCTCGGTGCCGCCCTCGGAGGTCTTGACCTCGATCGTGTGGTCGTCAATGAACGAGCCACGGCCGTCGTACTCCGTGATCTTGTTCTTCTTCATCAGGTAGTGGATGCCCTTGACGTGGCCTGACGCCACCTCACGGCTGCGGTCCCAGGCGACACCGAAGTCGAAGTGCACGTCGCCGGAAATGCCGAACAGATCGGCCTTCGCGTGGAACGTGTGGGCGAGATCGGCGTTGCGCAGCAGTGCCTTCGAGGGGATGCATCCCACGTTCAGGCACACCCCACCCCAGTACTTCTCTTCGATGACCGCTGTGGACAGGCCCAGCTGAGCGCTGCGAACGGCCGCGACATAGCCGCCGGGGCCGGCACCAAGGATGACGACGTCGTAGTGAGGCATGATCCCAGCCTATCCCTCGGAACCACCCCGATGGCGCCGCCGTCCGTGGGTGAGAGTGAGGGCGATCCACTCGACATCCGCCCACCAAATCCGACTATCCTGGGGAGCCTGAGGAGGCACCCGTGGAACACAATGCGCCCGCTGAACCCGACGAGATCCGTCGTGCCTCCGGAGACCCCGGAGCCGCGGTTCCGGGTGGTCGAGGGGCGGATACGACGGCTTCGTTCGGACACGATTCCGACCTGTCTTTCGTGCCGTTCGGCAGTGAACTGACCGAAATCGAGCTCGAGGCTATCGACGCGCTCCCCTCGGGATCGGCGCTTATGATCGTCCGATCGGGCCCCACCGCCGGTGCCCGCTACCTGCTGGATGCCGACGTGACGACGATCGGCCGCCACCCCGAGGCGGATATCTTCTTCGATGACGTAACGGTCTCGCGACGTCACGCCGAGATCACCCGCTCCGGTACGACCTTCGAGCTGGTCGATCAGCGCTCGCTCAACGGCACATACGTCAACGGCGAGCGCGTGGATCGTGCTGTCTTGACGAACGGCTCGGAAGCGCGCGTGGGCAAGTTCCGGTTGAACTTCTTCGTCTCCCCGGCCGACCTCGAGCCCCCGGCGGATCAGTGATGGCGGGGGTTCCCGCCCGTGATCGCGCCTCGTCCCCGGGGCTTTTGAGCATCGGTCAAGTTCTCGCGCGCCTTTCTCCCGAGTTTCCCGGGCTGAGTTCGAGCAAGCTGCGTTTCCTCGAGGTGCAGGGAATCGTCACTCCGACCCGCACCGAGTCGGGATACCGCAAGTTCGCTCCCGCGGATGTCGAGCGGCTGCGGCTTGCTCTCACGCTGCAGCGCGATCACTATCTGCCGCTGCACGTCATCCGGGCGTACCTCGATGACGTGGATGCCGGTCGTGACCCCGTCACCCCGATCCCGGCGCCGCCGACCTCCATCGTTGCTGCCCCGCGGCGTTACCGGCGCGACGAGTTGCTGTCTGCCGCCGGAGCAGCGCCGCAACTCCTCAATGACGCGATCAGCACCGGGATCATCACCGCCGCGGAACACTACACGGAGCAGACGGTGGCTCTGCTTCGGTGCCTCGTAGCCCTCGATCGCCACGGCATCGAGCCGCGTCACATCCGCACTCTCCGCCAGAGCGCCGAGCGTGACGCAGCCCTCGTTGAATCTGCGGTTGCGCCCCTCGCGCGCCGAACCGACGCGACCTCGCGAGGCAGAGCCGAGGAACTCGCGCCCGAACTCGCGCGTCGCCTGGAAGAAGTACGCTCGATTTTCCTGCGCTCTGCCCTCGAGCGATTCCTCTCGTAGTGCGACACGCCGAGACGCGACGGCCGGATGTCGTTGCCCGAGCCTCTCGGCTGATCTAGCGTTGACATGTCCGATCGAACTGGGGAGGTTGCCATGACGGCACGCGAGGCGGAATCGACGCCCAGCCTGACGGCAGACCTCTTGTTCACCGACGGCCTTCCAGCCCTCGACGACGAGGTCGGCTACCGCGGAGCTGTCGCTGCACGAGCTGCGGGCATCACGTATCGGCAGCTGGACTACTGGGCTCGCACGGAACTCGTCGAGCCGACAGTGCGGGGAGCATCCGGTTCCGGGTCGCAGCGTCTCTACGGCTTCCGCGACATCCTCGTGCTCAAGCTCGTCAAGCGCCTCCTCGATACCGGCATATCGCTGCAGCAGATCCGAACCGCCGTCGAGCAGCTGCGCGCGGCCGGCATCCGTGATCTTGCCGGAACCACGCTCATGAGCGATGGTGCTTCGGTGTACCTGTGCACCTCGAACGATGAGGTCATCGACCTTGTTAGCCGCGGTCAGGGTGTGTTCGGTATCGCCGTCGGCAAGGTGTGGCGTGAGGTCGAGTCGACGCTCGTCGAGTTCGATCCGCAGGCACCGGATGTCGTTGACGAGCTTTCTGCCCGGCGCGCCGCACGCTCAGCCTGAGGGACCGTTGGCCGACGTCCCGGCCTTTGCCGCTGCATCCGCTCTGCCATTCGCGAGACTGCAACGTGCCCACGAGACTGCGCGCTTCGGACGCACTCTGGCGGGCACATTGCGGTTTCGTTGAGGCCGGTCTCCGCGGGGGCAGTGCTTCGGTGTGATCAGGAAGCGGCGGCGTCGGGGGAGGGAATCCGCCCGGTGCGCATGACGCGGTCCAGGATGGCGTCGAAATCCGCCGCAAGCTCTTGCGCCGAGTCGCCGGGCCAGATGTGGAGCGGCTTTGCCGCACCCTGAGCCTGCTGCAGCGACGTGCGCTCGGGAAGCTGGGGCGAGAGCACCAGCGGGCCGAACATCTCACGCAGTTCCTTGATGCGGAACTGGTGCTCGATCGACTGCGGGCGTACCCGGTTCACGACGATGCCGAGCGGCTGAAGACGGGGGGAGAGGCCGCGGCGGATCTCCTCGATCGCGCGCAGGGCCCGGTCGGCTGCTGCAACCGAGAACAGACCCGGTTCGGTGATGACGATCACGCGGTCGCTCGCTGCCCACGCCGTGCGCGTGAGCGCATTCAGCGAGGGCGCGCAGTCGATGAGGACGAGGTCGTAGTCGGCCTCGATGGTTGCGAGAGCTTCCTCGAGCTTCCACACGTCGCGCACACTCGGGTGCGGGCCGTCGAAGTTGATCGCCGAGGGTGACCCGATCATGACGTCGATCGTGCCGGGGTGGACCTTCGCCCAGCCGCTGGCGGTGATCGCCTGACGGACGACCTTCTCTTTCGGGTTGGCGAGAACGTCGGCGACGTTGAGCTTGCCGGCCACCTGGATGTCCATGCCGGTGGAGACATCCGACTGAGGGTCGAGATCGACCACGAGGGTGCGGACACCTCGGGCGAAGGCGGCGGAGGCAAGCCCCAGCGTGACAGTGGTCTTGCCGACACCACCCTTGAGCGAGCTCACCGACAGTACGTGCACGAGGCTCTACGTTACCGTCCCCTAGGCTGGGTGCACACTCAGGCAGGCCCCGTCACCAACAGCGAGGTGTGATGTTCCGCAAGATCCTGGTAGCAAACCGCGGCGAGATTGCGATCCGAGCCTTCCGAGCGGCCTTCGAACTCGGGGCCCGCACCGTGGCTGTCTATCCCTACGAGGATCGCTACTCGTTGCACCGGCTGAAGGCCGACGAGGCCTACCAGATCGGCGAGCCGGGGCATCCGGTGCGCGCCTACCTGGATGTCGACGAGATCATCCGCGTCGCCCGAGAGAGCGGCGCCGACGCCATCTACCCGGGCTACGGCTTCCTCTCCGAGAACCCGGAACTGGCCGAGAAAGCTGCAGCAGCCGGCATCACCTTCATCGGGCCCCCCGCCGCGGTCCTCGAGATGGCTGGCAACAAGGTCACGGCCAAGCAGCACGCCGTGGGTGCCGGGGTGCCGGTGCTGCGGTCGACGGATGCTTCGGACGATGTCGACGCGCTCGTGGCGCAGTCTGCCGAGATCGGCTTCCCCATCTTCGTGAAGGCCGTCGCCGGTGGTGGCGGGCGCGGGATGCGGCGCGTCGAGACACCGGAGGAGCTGCCGCCAGCTCTTGCCGAGGCAATGCGTGAGGCTGGCAGCGCGTTCGGTGACTCGCGGGTGTTCCTCGAGCAGGCAGTGCAGCGCCCGCGGCACGTCGAGGTGCAGATCCTCGCCGACAGCACGGGTCACACGGTCCATCTGTTCGAGCGCGACTGCTCGGTGCAGCGGCGCCACCAGAAGGTGATCGAGATCGCGCCGGCGCCG
>NZ_JASBSF010000341.1 GCF_030149085.1 Microbacterium sp.
GTAATGCGCCGCGAGGGAGGCGACCCAGGTTCGTAGCAGTTCGCTCTTGCCGCTGCCGGTCGTACCGACCACCAGCGCATGCGGTCCGTCGCTGACCAGATCGAGGCAGAACGGTCTCGCACCAGACCTGCCGATGACACCCGCGAGCGTCCGCGAACCCGCGACGGGCGGTACCGCGGGGCGGGTGTCGAGCAGACTACCGAGCGCCAGCTGGCCGTCATCCGGCGCCGTCGGCGCACTCTTCGCGCGCAGGGAGCGGGCCAGAAGGCTCGCCTGGAACTCCGAGAGGACCTGCGGATAGACCTCGAGCGTGGCCTCACCGGTGTCCAGTGTCGCGTGCGCTGCTCCGGTGTCCGTCTGCCCGACGAGCATCCGAACCGCAGCGCCACCCCCGTTACCGACGAGGATCGCGGCGTCGGCCGCTCCCTCGGCGCGGTCCCATCCACTCGACAGGCCCAGCGCGACGCGGCGCTGACCTGGGGTGACGCGGTGCGGAAGCTCCTCGACCCAGGCGAACCCCTCCGGAACATCGCCGACGATCTCGAGCCGACCCGGCGGATGGACCAGACAGAGTTGCACGATCATCGCGCGCACGACACCGGCAACGAGCGGCTCCGGCCCGTCCACTCCGAGGCTGCCACGCAGCGGCACCACGATCGGAGCATCCCGCACCGTCGGCCTGGACGCGCCGAGCGCCGTCGTGGCGCTCTCGGGCGCGGACCCCTCGGCGCGGAGGCTGGTCACCTGCGCGGCAGTCAGTTCCATCGGCACGTCGCCGCTTCCCACCACCAGGTGCCCCTGGCGACCGAGGACTTCTCGCCAGACTTCTGCCGGTTCGTCAAGAAGGCGGCGGATGTCGGGCGAGCTCCGCCACGCACGGTCGCGTTCATGAGACACCGCCTGCTCGATCGCCGCACGCAGCGAGGCCGAATCCGCCTCGGCTATGGCATCGTCCCGGCGCCCCGCACGCCGTGCCGCCCACATGCGGTCGCCGAAGCCTGCTACTGCCATGAGTGGCGCAAGGGCGGCGAACCACAGACTCAGGACAGACCCGGTCACCACCCACAGGGCCACTGCCCCAAGCACCGGCACCGCCGTCGCGAGAATCGGAAGACCTGTCGCGCCGCGAGCAGGGCCGCGCGAGCGCTTCACGGATGACCGGCGAGGTGCGGTGCCAGACGATGAACGCATGACCCCAGCCCATCATTGGCTCCAGCGCGGTCACGGTACCGGGCCTGCCATCCGGCGCGACCGGAGAGAACGCGGTGTTGGGGAGGAGCGGAGCCTCAGGCGCCGGGGACGCGAGCGACGTTCACGACGACGATCGATATGTTGTCTCGTCCGCCGTTCTCGAGTGCGGCATCAAGCATCGCTTCGACCGCCGCCGCCGGCTCGGGGTGCTCGACGAGGAAGTGCTGAATGCCGAAGTCGGTGAGCTCCTTGGTCAGTCCGTCGGAGCAGATGACGAATCTGTCGCCGTCGACGACGTCGAGACGAACGTAATCGGGTGTGACGCTCTCGCTCGGCCCGAGAGCCCGAGTGATGACGTTGC
The DNA here is from genome assembly GCF_030149085.1 of Microbacterium sp. Classification (GTDB taxonomy): domain Bacteria; phylum Actinomycetota; class Actinomycetes; order Actinomycetales; family Microbacteriaceae; genus Microbacterium. Next base: position 1,553 of record NZ_JASBSF010000341.1, read on the forward strand.
CGTACGGGTGGTTCTCGGCCTCTTCCGGGCTCAACCGCCCCGAAGCGATGAGCTCCTGCACGACCGAGTGGTCTGTCGTGACCTGAACGATCGCGCCATCGCGCAGCAGGTAGACCCGCGAGTCCCCGATGTTGAGGGCGACCCAGGATGCCTCAGCCCCCGACACATCCAGAAACAGCCCGGTCACGGTCGTGCCGGTAGCCTCGTCGGTTGCTTCCGGGCGAGCGGCAATGTCTTTCACCGCTCGCGCGAGGGCCTTCTCGATCGCTTTCGTGGAGACCGAGCCTGTGTCGGCAACCGCGTGAAGACGTTCGACAGCGCTCGCGCTGGCGATCTCACCACCGATGTGGCCGCCCATTCCATCGGCGACGACGAACAGCGGGTACTCCGCGAGGACGGCATCCTGGTTGACCTCACGCCGACGGCCGGTATCTGTCACCGCGGCCCACGCGAGCTCGAGGCGATCGCGTGCCAGGTCAACGGTGCGGGAATGGGCGGAAACCTCGGCCACGCGACCCTTTCCTCGTCGTTGTCGGTATCGGCGCCAGGCACCGACCGTCACATCCTAATCGAACGTCAGGGCCCGAGCGGGGACATACCGCGCCGGCGATGCGCCGTCATCCGTTCACGCTGGGCTCGGCGCCCTCATCGGCGGGAGCCTCGAACTGTGCGTTATAGAGCGCCCAGTAGGCCCCCCGCGCACGCAGCAACTCGTCGTGCGTCCCTTGTTCGACGATCGCACCGCTCTCCATCACCAGGATGAGGTCGGCATCCCGAATCGTCGAAAGACGGTGCGCGATGACGAACGAGGTGCGGTCACGGCGCAGTCGAGACATCGCGCGCTGGATCAGCAGCTCCGTGCGGGTGTCGACCGACGAGGTTGCCTCATCGAGAATCAGGATGCGCGGATCCGCGAGGAACGCCCGCGCGATTGTGACGAGCTGGCGCTCACCGACCGAGAGATTCGTCGCCTCATCATCGAGCACCGTGTCGTACCCGTCCGGCAGAGCATGAACGAACCGGTCGACATATGCCGCGGACGCCGCCGCCACGAGCTCTTCCTCGGTCGCGTCCGGCCTCCCGTACGCGATGTTCTCTCGGATCGTGCCCGCGAACAGCCACGTGTCCTGCAGCACCATGCCGGTGCGCGCCCGGAGGTCATCGCGCGTCATCCGTCGAGTATCGAGACCGCCGCCTGGAAGCCCCGCCGCGGTGTCGAGCAGGATGCCGCCCTCATCCACGTCGTAGAAGCGCATGACGAGGTTGACGAGCGTTGTCTTTCCCGCTCCGGTGGGCCCGACGATAGCGACCGTGCTTCCGGACGCGGCGCGCAGGCTCAGGTCGTCGATGAGCGGCGTGTCCGCGACATAGCGGAACGAGACGTCGCGGAACTCGAGGGTGCTCGCGTCGGCCGGAACGGTCTCGGCAGGCTCCGGATCGTCTGACTGCTCGGGCTCGTCGAGCAGCTCGAACACCCGCTCGGCACTTGCCACCCCCGACTGCAGCAGGTTCGCCATGGATCCGAGCTGGCTGAGCGGCTGCGTGAACTGTCGTGAGTACTGGATGAAGGCCTGCACGTCTCCGATCGAGAGCAGCCCCCCGGCAACCTGCAGCCCGCCGACGACCGCGATGGCGACGTAGACGAGGTTCCCGATGAACATCATCGCGGGCATGATGATGCCGGACAGGAACTGTGCCCCGAAGCTCGCGCGGTAGACCTCGTCGTTCTCGGCGGCGAAGTCGGTTTCGGCCTCACGCTGGTGGCCGAAGACCTTCACCACCGAATGCCCCGAGAAGGTCTCCTCGACTCGGGCGTTCAGTACGCCGGTCGCACGCCACTGGGTGACGAACAGTGCCTGGGAGCGGCGGGCGACCAGGACCGTCACCACGATCGTGAGAGGAATCGTCACGAGTGCGATCACCGCCAGCAGCGGCGAGATCACGAACATCATGACAAGCACGCCGATCACGGTCAGGAGCGAGATGACGACCTGCGACAGTGTCTGCTGGAGGCTTTGACCGATATTGTCGACGTCGTTGGTGACGCGGCTGAGCAGCTCGCCGCGCTGCACCCGGTCGAAGTACGACAGCGGCAGGCGGTGGATCTTCTCCTCCACTTCGATGCGCAGCCGGTGCATCGCGCGTTGGACGACGCCGTTCAGGATGCGAGCCTGCAGCCATCCGAACACACTCGCGCCCACATACACGGCGAGCACGAGCAGCAAGAGTTGGCCGAGTGCAGTGAAGTCGATACCGGCGCCCGGGGTGAAGGTCATCGTGGAGAGCAGGTCAGCCTGCTCCTGCTGACCGTTCGCGATCAGCTGGTCCATGATCTGCTGCTGCGTGGTTCCCGCGGGAACATCCGAAAACTGCAGCGAGACGAACCCGGCGAAAACGAGGTTGGTGCCCTCCCCCAGGAGCTTCGGTCCGATCACCGACAGCGCGACCGAGAACACACCCAACACGATGACCAGGATGAGGAGAGCATTCTCTCGGCGCAGATGCGCGAGCAGTCGCTTCGCGCTCGCGCCGAAGTTCTGAGCCTTCTGGACGGGCATTCCCATGCCGCGCCCCATGGGGCCACCACCCATCGGACCGCGCGCGGGAGCTGCACCTGCAGCGGGACGTGGCGCGCTCATGCTGCTGCCTCCGCCGAGAGCTGGGAATCAACGATCTCGCGGTAGGTCTCGCACGTCTCCACGAGCTCCTCATGGGTGCCGATGCCGACGATCCGGCCGTGGTCGAGCACCACGATCTGGTCGGCGTGCTGAATCGTCGATACCCGCTGGGCGACGACCAAGCGCGTAGCGTCGGGGAGCTCGGTGTCGAGGGCCCGGCGAAGCGCGGCATCCGTTCGCAGATCGAGGGCTGAGAACGAGTCGTCGAAGATGAAGATCGGGGGGTTCTTCACGAGCGCGCGAGCGATCGCGAGGCGCTGACGCTGTCCACCCGAGACATTCGTGCCTCCCTGCGCAATCGGAGCGTCAAGTCCCAGAGGGAACGCCTCGACGAAGGAGCGGGCCTGCGCAAGCTCGAGGGCACGCCAGAGGCTCGCGTCGTCGGCGGCGGCATCCCCGTAGCGCAGATTCGACGCGACCGTTCCGGAGAACAGGAAAGCCCGCTGCGGAACCAGCCCGATCCGCGCCCAGAGGTCGTCGGGATCGTAGGAGCGCACGTCAACGCCGTCGACGCGCACCTCCCCCGCGGTCACGTCGAACAAGCGCGGCACGAGCCCGATGAGCGTCGACTTGCCCGACCCAGTCGATCCGATGATCGCTGTCGTCGTGCCTGGCTCGACGGTGAACGTGATGTCGTGAAGCACCGCATCCTGGGCGCCGGGGTAAGCGAAGTCCACGTGGGAGAACTCGACCTTGCCGCGCGGCACCGGCGCGCTGACGGCCTCTGCGGGAGGCTCAACCGAGGGCTCCGTGTCCAGGACCTCGCCGATCCGCTTCGCACAGACCGCGGCGCGCGGGATCATGACGAACATGAAGGTCGCCATCATGACGCCCATGAGGATCTGCATGATGTAGGTGAGGAAGGCGAACAGCGTGCCGATCTCGACGCCGTCGTTTTGCACCTGGAAGGCGCCGAACCAGATCACCGCGACGCTCGACACGTTGAGCACGAGCATGACGACGGGAAACATCAGCGCCATGAGGTTTCCCGCGCGAAGGCCCGTTGCCATCACGTCGCGGCTCGCGACGTCGAAGCGCTGGCGTTCGTGGTCTTCACGGACGAAGGCGCGAACGACACGGATGCCGGTGAGCTGCTCGCGCATGATCTGATTGACGCGATCGATCCGCTGCTGCATGACCGTGAACGCGGGAACCATCCGCACGACGATGAGCGAGACCAAAATCAGCAGCACCGGAACGGCCACGGCCATCAGCCACGACAGTCCGGGGTCTTGGCGGATGGCCATGATGACACCGCCGATAGCGAGCATCGGAGCCGAGACCATCAGCGTCGCGGACACCTGCACCAGCATCTGCACCTGCTGGACGTCGTTGGTGTTGCGGGTGATGAGTGAGGGGGCACCGAAGTTCCCGACCTCGCGCTGCGAGAAGGCGACGACGCGGTGGAAGACATCGGCGCGCAGGTCCTTACCCATTCCCATGGCGAGTCGGGACCCGAAATACACGGCGATGACCGCGCAGACGACCTGCACGAGCGAGATGACGAGCATGAGGCCGCCGGTCGACCAGATGTATCCGATGTCACCGGTCACCACACCGTTGTCGATGATGTCAGCGTTCAGTGTCGGCAGGAGCAGCGAAGCGATCGACTGCGCGAGCTGAAAGACGATGACGGCGATGATCAGCGGCCATGCGGGTCGCAGGTATCGCACCAGGAGAGTCCAGAGCACGAGGCGTTCCTTCCACGGAAAAGACGGTCGGCTCCCCGCGGACACGTCCTCGCAGACGCTACGCCCGGCATCCGGCGGCAGGCAAATCTCTCGCCTGCGCCGTCAGCGAACGCGCCAGAACACCACAACAGGACGAGTGAGGGGCCCCCACCATACGGTGGGAGCCCCTCACGTCGAGATGGATCAGGCCTTGGGCTCTTCCGGAGCCGCGGGCGGCTCAGGGCTTGCCGGCGGCTGCGCGGCGGGAGGAGCGTAACCCGTCGGAGGCGCCGGAGGCGCTGCATAGCCGGGGGCCGGGCTGGTGGCGGGGTTGGCAGGGTAGCCACCGGCAGGAACCTGCGAAGGGATGCCCTCCCAGTTCGTGCGATCCCCCAGGAATCCGTTGCCTGCCCACGGGGCCGCAGGGATCGCCGTGTTCCAGCGCGACTTGTCAAAGGCTGCGATACCGAGCCACACGATCGAGAGGAAGAAGTAGAGGATGAGCCATACGGCTTCCTTCTGCAGTTTCAGCCCCACACGCCAAGCGGCCATCAGCGTCAGGATGAAGGTCGCGAGCAGGATGAGCTGGCCGATGACCGGGATCCAGCCCAACAGAATCGACGCGCCGATGGCGTAGAGAAGCAGCCAGGGGCTGAGGTCCCCGAGCTTCAGGAAGATCATGCCGTTGTAGATCGGCACCCACGCGCGCCACTTGCCCTGCACGCCGGCCTTGTCAAAGACCCGCATCAGGAAGAAGGACGTGAGGACGTAGCCGGCAGCAGCGAAGATGATCCAGAAGAAGACGAGGAAGATCAGCAAGCCGATCCCCCCGCCATCGTTGTAATAGACGACTGACGCGCCTACCTGTTCGAACATGAACGTTCCTCCCGAACGGTCAGGACTCGCACCTCGAGTTGGTGTGCGAGGGGGCGTTCGCCCGTTGCGTTCATGCTAGCGATCCTGGGGCGCCGCTGTCAGCAAATTCTCAGCGTGGGGGCACGATGAGGGTCATGACGTCGCCGTCGCGTTCCGTCTCGAAGCCGGCGTCGCTCGCCCATTCCCCGAAATGTGCCGCGTCCGACAGGACGGCACCGGACTCCGCGAGAGCGCGGGTGAGCCGCCCCTTTGCGCTCTTGTTGAAGTGATTGAGAGCTCGTGTCTGCCCGTCCGGGCCCCGTGTGAGAACCCGCACGTAGGCGCTCCGTCCGACCGGTGCAGTCCCGAGCGCAACGTAGGCCTCTGACCTCAGGTCGAGCACAAACCCACCGGCGGAACTGTCGAGCGCTGCAGCGACGGGCTCCGCCCAGAGGCTCCGCTGCGAGGTGAGGCCGGGAAGACGCATGCCCGCGCCGAGCCGGTACGACGGAATGGGGTCGAGAGCACCGACCGGCCCGAACGGCGCGGAATGGATCAGGACATGCGCACCGAGCCACCGCCGCGCTGACGCGTCCAGGCTCGCGGCATCCAGAGCGTCGAACAGCACCCCCGTGTACCGATCGATCGCCGGCATTGTCGGCGACGTGCGCAGTGCCCGATTCACCTCGATCTCACCGCGCTGCTTCGGGCCGAGCTTCAAGACCTTCGCCGCGGCATCCGGGTCATCACTCAGCCGCACCAATGCGTCGACAACCGATTCGCGGATCGGAGTCAGCTCGCGAAGAGCCAGACGGGATGCATCCCAGGGCGCCCCCTCCCCACCAGCCCGCTTCGTCTCCGACGGCGGCAGCAGAATCAGCACAGCTCTCCCCCACCGACAAAGGCGAAATCGCCGAGGGAGGACGGATGACGATGCATTCGTCCTACCTCGGCGATTCTTCCTACGCCCGTGCGATGCGGCCGAGGCCGAGCGCTGGGGCGGATGCTGGTGTCAGGCGACGAGAGCGGCGTTGCCGGCCACGATCGTGACGACATCGCCCTCGATCGAGAGGAAGCCGTCTTGCGCGTTCGCGACGACTTTGCTGCCGTCATCCTTGGTGATGCGGACCTGACCCTCGGCGAGAATCGCGAGAACCGGTTCGTGTCCGGTCATGAAGCCGATCTCACCTTCGACAGTCTTCGCGACCACGAGGGATGCCTCCCCCGACCACACTTCGGCGTCGGCGGAGACGAGGCTGACGTGCAGCGGCATGATCAGCCGTTCTCCTTCTGGATCTGCGCCCAGCGCTCCTCGACGTCCGAGATGCCACCGACGTTGAAGAACGCCTGCTCGGCGACGTGGTCGAAGTCACCCTTGACGATCGCGTCGAAGGACTCGATCGTCTCCTTGATCGGGACCGTGGAGCCCTCGACACCGGTGAACTTCTTGGCCATGTAGGTGTTCTGCGAGAGGAACTGCTGGATCCGGCGCGCACGCGACACGACGACCTTGTCCTCTTCGGAGAGCTCGTCGACACCGAGGATCGCGATGATCTCCTGCAGTTCCTGGTTCTTCTGCAGGATCTGCTTGACGGCGGTCGCCACACGGTAGTGGTCTTCACCGACGTAGCGCGGGTCGAGGATGCGGCTGGTCGAGGTCAGCGGATCAACCGCGGGGTACAGACCGCGCGAGGCGATCGCACGCGAGAGCTCGGTGGTCGCATCCAGGTGGGCGAAGGTGGTCGCCGGCGCCGGGTCGGTGTAGTCGTCAGCGGGCACGTAGATTGCCTGGAGCGACGTGATCGAGTGACCACGCGTCGAGGTGATGCGCTCCTGGAGCACACCCATCTCGTCGGCGAGGTTCGGCTGGTAACCCACGGCGGAGGGCATGCGACCCAGCAGGGTCGAGACCTCGGAGCCTGCCTGCGTGAAGCGGAAGATGTTGTCGATGAACAGCAGCACGTCCTGCTTCTGGACGTCGCGGAAGTACTCCGCCATCGTCAGCGCCGACAGCGCGACGCGAAGACGGGTCCCCGGCGGCTCGTCCATCTGGCCGAACACGAGGGCGGTCTTGTCGAAGACGCCGGCCTCTTCCATCTCGTGGATGAGGTCGTTGCCCTCACGAGTACGCTCGCCGACACCGGCGAAGACCGAGACACCACCGTGGTCCTGCGCAACGCGCTGGATCATCTCCTGGATGAGGACGGTCTTGCCGACACCGGCACCACCGAAGAGGCCGATCTTTCCGCCCTGCACGTAGGGGGTCAGCAGGTCGATGACCTTGATGCCGGTCTCGAACATCGTCGTCTTGGACTCGAGCTGGTCGAAGGCCGGAGCCTTGCGGTGGATGCCCCACCGCTCGGTGATCTCGATCTTCTCGCCCGGCTCGGCGTTGAGGACCTCGCCGGTGACGTTGAAGACGTGACCCTTGGTCACATCGCCGACGGGCACCGAGATCGGGCCGCCCGTGTCACGCACTTCCTGCCCACGCACGACACCGTCGGTGGGCTTGAGCGCGATGGCGCGGATGAGGTCATCGCCCAGGTGCTGCGCGACCTCAAGCGTCAGTTCGCTGGACTCACCGTCGATCGTGATCGTGGTGCTCAGCGCGTTGTAGATGTCGGGGATCGAGTCATGCGGGAACTCGATGTCGACGACGGGGCCGGTGACGCGCGCGACGCGGCCGACGACCGCGGTCTTCTCGGCGGTTGCGGTGGGAGTCATGGTCATTCTCTTTCGTGTCAGGTCTACTTGCCCGACGCCAGAGCGTCGGCGCCGCCGACGATCTCGGCGATCTGCTGCGTGATCTCGGCCTGTCGCGCGTTGTTGCGCAGGCGGGTGTAGTCGGTGATGAGCTTGTCGGCGTTGTCACTCGCGGACTTCATCGCCTTCTGCGTCGCGGCGTGCTTTGCGGCAGACGACTGCAGGAGGGCGTTGAAGACGCGGCTCTGGATGTAGACCGGCAGCAGCTGGTTGAGCACGGTTTCGGCGTCGGGCTCGAACTCGTACAGCGGATACACCTGAGCGGATGCCGACTCCTCGGCCTCGACGACCTCGAGCGGCAGCAGGCGGACCTGCTCGGGGCTCTGGGTCATCATGCTCACGAAGCGGTTGTAGACGAGGTGGATCTCATCGACGCCACCCTCGTTGCCGCCACGGTCGTACGCATCCAGCAGAGCTGCCGCGATCTCTTCCGCGGTGTGGAAGTGCGGCGTGTCGGTGTCGCCCGTCCACTGTCCGGCGCTTGCCATCTTGCGGAACTGGAAGTACCCGACGGCCTTGCGTCCGACGAGATAGAACACCGGCTCCTTGCCCTGCTGGCGAAGCAGCTGCGCGAGCTCGAGACCCTCGCGGAGGATCTGCGAGTTGAACGCGCCGGCAAGTCCGCGGTCGGAGGCGAAGATCACCACGGCCGACCGCCGGATGACCTCACGCTCGGTGGTGAGCGGGTGATCGACGTTCGAGTGCGTGGCAACAGCCGACACCGCGCGGGTTACCGCGCGAGCGAACGGAGCTGACGCGCGCACGCGACCCATCGCCTTCTGAATGCGCGAAGCCGCGATGAGTTCCATCGCCTTCGTGATCTTCTTGGTCGTCTGGGCAGAAGAGATCTTCTGCTTGTAGACCCGGAGTTGTGCGCCCATGGTTTATCGCCCTCGCGCGGCCTTAGTGGCGGCCCTTGACGATCTTCTCCTGGTTGACGTCTTCAGCCTGTGCGGCGCCGACCTCTTCGTGGCCGGGCTTGGAGATCGCCTGACCCTTGCCGGAGCGGAACTCCAGCACGAAGTCGTCGACGACCTTCTCGAGCTCGGCGGCGGTGTCGTCATCCAGCACGTTGGTCTCGCGAAGACGATCGAGGATCGTCGTGTTCCGGCGCAGGAAGTCCAGCAGCTCACGCTCGAACGGCAGCACGTCCTCGACCTCGATCGTGTCGAGCTTGCCGTTGGTGCCGGCCCAGATCGAGACGACCTGCTCCTCCACGGGGTACGGCGAGTACTGCGGCTGCTTGAGCAGCTCGGTCAGACGCGCACCGCGGGCGAGCTGGCGACGGGATGCCGCATCCAGGTCGCTCGCGAACATCGCGAAGGCCTCGAGCGAGCGGTACTGCGCGAGCTCGAGCTTGAGCGTTCCCGAGACCTTCTTGATCGACTTCACCTGAGCGTCACCACCGACACGGGAGACCGAGATACCCACGTCAACAGCGGGGCGCTGGTTCGCGTTGAACAGGTCGGACTGCAGGAAGATCTGGCCGTCGGTGATCGAGATCACGTTGGTCGGGATGTACGCCGAGACGTCGTTGGCCTTCGTCTCGATGATGGGAAGACCCGTCATCGAGCCTGCGCCCAGCTCATCGGAGAGCTTCGCGCAACGCTCGAGCAGACGCGAGTGCAGGTAGAAGACGTCGCCGGGGTATGCCTCACGGCCCGGCGGGCGGCGCAGCAGCAGCGACACGGCACGGTAAGCCTCGGCCTGCTTCGAGAGGTCATCGAAGATGATCAGGACGTGCTTGCCGCCGTACATCCAGTGCTGACCGATGGCAGAACCGGTGTAGGGCGCCAGGTACTTGAAGCCGGCGGGGTCGGATGCGGGAGCGGCGACGATCGTCGTGTACTCCATGGCACCGGCATCCTCGAGCGCACCCTTGACGGACGCGATCGTGGAACCCTTCTGACCGATGGCGACGTAGATGCAGCGGACCTGCTTCTCGGGGTCACCCGAAGCCCAGTTGTCCTTCTGGTTGATGATGGTGTCGATCGCGATCGCCGTCTTGCCGGTCTGGCGGTCGCCGATGATGAGCTGGCGCTGACCGCGGCCGACGGGGATCATCGCGTCGATCGCCTTGATGCCGGTCTGCATGGGCTCGTGCACGCTCTTACGCTGCATGACGCCCGGCGCCTGCAGCTCCAGAGCGCGGCGGCCTTCGGTGGCAACCTCGCCGAGACCGTCGATCGGGTTGCCGAGCGGGTCGACGACCCGGCCGAGGTAGCCGTCGCCGACGGGAACCGAGAGCACTTCGCCGGTACGCGTGACCTGTTGACCCGCCTCGATGCCGGCGAAATCGCCGAGGACGACGACACCGATCTCGTGCTCGTCGAGGTTCAGGGCCAGGCCCGCGGTGCCGTCAGCGAAGGTCACCAGCTCGTTGGCCATCACGCCGGGGAGACCCTCGACATGGGCGATGCCGTCGGCGGCGTCGATGACGGTGCCGACCTCGTTGGCCGCTGCCCCGGAGGGCTCGTAGGCCGCGACGAAGTCTTTCAGCGCGTCACGAATGACGTCGGGGCTGATGGAGAGTTCTGCCATGGTCTTCCTTCGTTAAGGTCTTTCTCGGGTTCCGTGCGTCGGACCCGAAGTCTGCGCCTGTCGGCGTTGTCGTTAGCCGGCCAGTCGCTGACGGAGGTCTGCGAGCCGGGAGGAAACGCTCATGTCGATGACGTCATCGGCGATCTGCACACGCAGGCCACCGACCACCGTCGGGTCGATCACGGTGTTCAGGGAGATCTTGGTGCCGTAGCGACGGCTGAGCAGCTCGGTGAGGCGGCTCGCCTGTTCCGTGCTCAGCGCTGCCGCTGCGGTGACGGTGGCGACAGCGCGGCCGCGTTCGTCGGCGACGATGCGGATCGCACGCGACAACAGCTGACGTACGCGGCGTTCGCGCGGCTGCTGCACGAGCGAGGATGCGACCAGGACCGTCGCTTCGCTCGCCCGCCCGGTCAGGAGTTTCGCAACCAGGTCGCCCTTCGCAGAGGCATCACCGAGGCGGCTCCCGAGCGCGAGTTCGAGCTCGGGGTTCGCCGCGACCGTGCGGGAGAACTCGAACAGCTCGGACTCGACGTCAGCGTCCGACGCGATCGTGGCGGCGCGCACAGCGAGCTCTTCGATGCCATCGATGAGATCGGATGCCGATGACCACCGCTGCTGGACGGCGTTGGTGAGCAGGCCGACGGTCGCCGACGCCATCGAGGGCCCGAAGACATCGGTGATCACCTTCGCGCGATCCGACGGAGCAGCTGCCGAGTCGGCCAGCGCGCCGCTGAGCTGCGAAGTCTGGCCGAGCTCGCGCGCGGCAACGAACAGCTCGCGGGCGACGGTCAGGTCGACGCCACGAGCCGCAGCCAGCGCCGCGGTCGTTTCCGCGAGCGCCTGATTCGTCGCGCTGCCCATTACTTGGCCGCCGTCTCGGATGCCTCAAGGTCGGCAAGGAACCGGTCGACCACGGCCTTCGCCTTGGCGTCGTCCGAGAGGGTCTCACCGATCACACCGCCGGCGAGGTCAAGGGCCAGTGTCCCCACTTCGCTGCGCAGCGACACGAACGCCGTCTGGCGCTCGGCGTCGATCTGCGCGTGCGCGGCAGCCGTGAGGCGCGTGGCCTCGGCAGACGCGGTCTCCTTGGCTTCGGCGACGATCTTCTTGCCGTCCTCGCGGGCGGCGTCGCGGATCTCGCCGGCCTCGCGGCGGGCGTCAGCCAGCTGCGCGGTGTACTCCTCGAGGGCAGCCTCCGCCTTGCGCTGTGCCTCGTCGGCCTTCGCAATGTTGCCTTCGATCGCCGCTGATCGCTCGTCGAGCAGCTTCTTCATCCGCGGGAGGGCGTACAGCCAGAACAGCACGAGGATGACGATGAAGCACACCGACGACCAGATGATGTCGTACCACGCCGGGATGAGGGGGTTGTGCGCAGCCCCCTCTTCGGCGGCATACGTGACAAGAGCCGTGAGCATCCTGTCTCCTTAAGGCTGGTGAGTCGGATCAGACGAAGATGAAGTAAGTGGCGATACCGATGAACGCCAGCGCCTCGGTGAAGGCGATACCGATCCACATCAGCACCTGCAGGCGACCGGCCAGCTCGGGCTGGCGGGCAACGCCCTCGATCGTCTTGCCGACGACGATGCCCACGCCGATGGCCGGGCCGATGGCGGCAAGGCCGTAGCCCATCGTCGCGACGTTGCCGGATACCTGGGCGAGAACTGTAGTTGCGTCCACGGATTTTTCCTTTCGGTTGAGGGCGGCTTTCGGGCCGACCCGCTTAGTGCTCTTCCGCCACCGCGAGCTGGATGTAAACCGCGGTGAGGAGGGCGAAGACATAGGCCTGGAGGACGGCCACCAGGATTTCGAACAGAGTGAAGACGAACCCGAACGCGAGGCTGCCAGCTGCCAGAGCCGACCACCAGCCGCCGAGGTCGAAGAGGAAGAACTGCGTCGCCGCGAAGAAGAGGACGAGCAGCAGGTGACCGACCATCATGTTCATGAGGAGTCGGAGAGTCAGCGTCACCGGACGGATGATGAAGGTCGAGATCAGCTCGATCGGGGTGACGATGATGTAGATCGGCCACGGCACGCCCGAGGGGAACAGCGAGTTCTTGAAGAAGTTCTTCGGGCTCTTGCGAATGCCGGCGTAGATGAACGTCACGTAGCTGATGATCGCGAGGACCAAGGGCACGGCGATCACGCTCGTCCCCGCGATGTTCATGAACGGAATGATTCCCGTGATGTTCATGAACAGGATCATGAAGAACATCGTCGTGAGGATCGGCAGGAACCGCTGGCCGTCCTTCTTGCCCAGCAGATCCTCGGCGATGTTCACCCGTACGAAGTCCAGGCCCATCTCGACCAGGCTCTGGAAGCGACCCGGCACGACCCGCATGCGGCGCGTGCCCAGCCAGAAGATCAGGACGATCGCGATCGTCGCGATGAACTGGATGAGCGTGATGCGGGTGACCGCCAGCGCCTCGATGCCGAAGAGGTGAAAGAGCGGCTCCGGGAAGAACTCATCGACGGATGGTCCGTGGAATCCCCCGCCATCTTCGGCAGTGGACACGATAAGGCTCGCAGCTTGAGTAAACAGCGCTGGCTCCAGCTTCGGGGCACCGGGGATAAGCCGTTGCGACGATGGGCGATGAGTTAGGCGATCCCGGCAGCGCTCGTCAGGCGAACGGGCGGGCGCAAGACCACATTAGCAAACCCGGAGGGCTCCCGGCGCCGCGTCACTCCCTTACGGAGGTGTCGTCGGGGTCTGTCGTGGGCAGTTTGGTGTCGCTGGCGTACGGCAACCGCATCCTGGTGAGCACGATGACATCGACGGCGAGCGATGCCAGGATCCCCGCCACGAGGGCAAGGAAGAACACGATCTCGTTGACCCAGGGCTGGTCACGCACGACGAACAGTACGACCAGAAACACGATGAACTTCAGCAGCCAGCCGCCCAGCACGATGCCGAAGAAGATCGGCACATACAGGTCGGTTCCGAACCACCGGTTGGCGATCAGGATGCTGATACTCGTGATCCCGAGGAAAACCGCGGCAAGCAGCACACCGAGCAGGGCGCTCCAGAGCCCCGACTCGCCGGCGGCGAGGTAGCCGACGAGGGCACCGACGACGGCGAGCGCTCCGGTCACGATCGCCGACCAGATCACCGTCGTACGCAGGATCGGGGTGCTTGACACGGTGCTCACGAGGCCTCCTGGGCGATGACGGGGTCGGGGCGACGCCCCGGGGGCATGAGGGTGACGACGAGGCAGGCGATAGCGCCGATGACGCCGAACCCGACGCCGAGGAGGTACTCCCCCGGCCAGTCGGATGCGGTTCCGATGTACATCAGCAGCATGGCCAGGCCGATGATCGCGGTCCACGCATAGAAAATCAGGACGGCAGTGCGATCGCTGTGGCCCATGTCGAGCATCCGGTGGTGCAGGTGCTTGCGGTCCGGCGAGAACGGCGACTTCCCGGCCCCGACACGACGGATGATCGCGAGACCGAAATCGAGCAGCGGCAGCAGCACGATCGTGATCGGCAGCAGGATCGGGATGAATGCACCGAGCAGCTGGGACCTGCCGAAGTTGTCGGGATCGAGTTGCGACGGGGTGATCTGACCGGTGATCGCGATCGCCGACACGGCCATCAGCAGGCCCAGCATGAGTGCTCCGCTGTCTCCCATGAAGAGCTTCGCGGGCGTCCAGTTCAGTGGAAGAAATCCGATACACGCCCCGATGAGCGCTGCCGCGATGAAGGATGCCAGGTTGAAGTAGGTGGTTGCTCCGGCGTCCCGGACGAGCAGGTACGAGTACGCGAAGAAGACGCCATTGGCGATGAGGGCGACACCGGCGACAAGACCATCGAGTCCGTCGATGAAGTTGACCGCGTTCATGACGATCACGATCGACAAGACCGTCAGCACGAAGCTCATCCAACTCGAGCCGACCGTCAGCCCGCCGATCGGAAGCGAGAGGATCTGCAGCTTGCCGAACCACGCGATGATTCCCGCGGCCGCGAACTGCGCGCCGAGTTTGATCATCCAGTCGAGGTCCCAGATGTCGTCGGCGACACCGACGAGCACGATGAGTGTCGTGGCGCCGAGGATCGCCCACACGGCCGCGGGGTCCGCCCAGAAAATCGAGAAGAAGGGATGCTGCGACGATGCGAGGAATGCAGCGACGATACCGAGATACATGGCGACCCCGCCTAGGCGCGGCGTCGGTGTCTTGTGGACGTCGCGCTCCCGGATGCCGGGGTAGAGCTTGTAGCGCATGCTCAACTGCCACACCGCCCACGCCAGCACGAGGGTGATGGTCGCGGTCAGGATGACGACGAACAGGTACTGCTTCACGCGAATCCGGTGTCGTCGGCATCCGTGTCCACAGGCGGTGCAGCGGGGTCATCGAGCAGATCGCCGATCACCTCACGGATCTCATCAGCCGTCACCGCGCCGACACGAAGGATGCGCGCCGCTCCGCGCTCGCGTCGAGCGAGTCCCGTGGCGTCGAGGATCGTCGAGGGAACTCCCGTGGCGACGGGACCCGAATCCAGGTAGACATCGATCCGGTCACCGAGCATCTGGTGTGCGCTGAGCACGTCGACGGCGGCGGCCTCACCGGTCAGGTTCGCGCTCGAGACCGCGAGCGGACCGGTCTCTTCGATGAGTTCGAGGGCGATGCGGTGATCGGGCATGCGAACCGCGACCGTGCCGCGGGTCTCCCCCAGGTCCCACGTCAACGAGGGCTGAGCGGGCAGCACGATCGTCAATCCGCCGGGCCAGAACCTTTCGATGAGTCGCTCGACCGGCTCGGGCAGGTCGGCAACGAGTGCGCGCACCATGGTTGTTCCCGCCACGAGCACGGGCGGCGGCGATTCACGGGTGCGGCCCTTGGCATCCAGCAACCGCTGCACTGCGGCAGCGCTGAACGCGTCGGCGGCTACCCCGTACACGGTGTCGGTGGGGATGACGACAAGGGCACCCCGGCCGATCGCTTGGCGCGCCTGTCGCATGCCGGGCAAGAGCTGGGCATCGTCACGGCAGTCGAAGATGTCGGACATGGCCTGCTCAGTCTACGGAAGCCACGGGCCGTTCCGGGAAGCGGCGGCCGTTGCAGGAAGCGCGAGCGGTTACGGATGCAGCGCGGTAGTGACCCGATCGCGGCGCGTGAGATCCATGTGGGTCGCGGGCGCTCGCCATCCGTCAGCCACCAGGAGCTCCCGGATCGCCGCGCCCTGACTCTCGCCGTGCTCGATGGCCACGAGCGCGCCGGGGTGAGCCAATCGCAGCGCTGTCGCGCTGACCTGCCTGACGACATCCAGCCCGTCTTCCCCGCCGTAGAGGGCGGTCGGCGGATCGAACCACCGCACTTCGGGATCGCGCGGCACCGCGGCATCCGGCACGTACGGCGGATTACTCACAACCACGGAGACCTTCCCGTCGAGGTCGGGAAACGCGCGGGCGAGATCGATGAAGGCCAGGGTGGCGTTCTCAGCGCCGATGGCGGTGAAGTTCTCCGTGGCCCAGATGAAGGCATCGACGGCATTCTCAGCGGCGAAGACGCGGGAGTGCGGAGCCTCGGTCGCCAACGCGAGGGCGATCGCACCCGACCCCGTTCCGAGGTCTACGGCGATCGGTGAGGGCGACGCAGCGGCAAGCAGCGCATCCAACGCGATCTGCACGAGGGTTTCGGTCTCTGGTCGCGGCACGAAAACGCCCGGGCCGACCCGCAGCTCGAGGTGGCGGAACGGTGCGCTTCCCGTGATGTGCTGCAGCGGCTCCCGGGAGGAGCGTCGAGCAACGAGCTCCCGGTAGTGCGCGTCGGATGCCTCCTCCAGCGTGTCGCCTCGCACGGCCGCTGCCTGGACTGCGCCAGGTGATACCGCGAGAACGTGCGCAAGGAGAAGCTCGGCATCCCGACGAGAATCGAGAACTCCTGCACGAGCGAGATGTTCAGCAGCATCGGAGATGGCGCCTGCGACTGTCTTGTGCTGGCTGGTGTGTGTCAGATCTGCATCCATGGGCGCCCCTCAGCCTAGAGGGAGCGCTGACACCCCAGCTCAGCGCGAAAGCAGCCACTCCGTGACATAGGGACTACCCGCCGGCTGAGTCAGCAGACTCCCCCCGCCACAGGTGATCTCGACCGGGCCGGGTCCGGGAGCGGCATCGACGACCGCGTCGAACACCGATGGATCGTCCATCCGCACGCCGTTGACCGTGACCGTCGGCGTGACGGTGTGAAGGGATGTGTCGATCCCGCCGATCACAATGCGACTCATCTCAGGGTTGTCGTACACCCAGGTGCCTGTGACCGTTCCGCCATATTCGAGCGACACCGTCATCTCCATTCCTGCGGTGTCGGCGACATACGTGGTGAAGGTCGCGGGCCCGCCCCACTGGAAGGTGTGGTCGGCCTCGAAGATCCACTGGATCTCACCATCGATCGTCACATCAGCGGCGAGCACATCGAGCTGGTCGTCCGCATAGAGGTCCGATTCCATCTGAGCTGCAAGACCCGGGAGATCTGCGCTCCACGCATCCAGGATGCACACATCGCCCGTCCCTGGCTCAGGCAGCTCAACGGACGGATCGATCGTTGCCTCCTCGACCTTGTCGGTCTTCGGCTGGTCGTCGAGGGGCGCACTGCTGCAGGCGGTCAGCCCGAGACCAGCGAGAGAAGCCAAAGCAACGAGGACAACAAGTCGAGACGATCTCATGGCTCGATGGTTACCGACCTGGGTGCGCGCCGGGCTCGGCGTCACGTGGTTCCCCCCGCGTTCGGCGGCAGCGAGGGTAGTTCCCCCACCCTGTCGAGCGGCACGTGGCATGATCAGGCGCATGAGCCGAAGGGTGGAGGATGCTGCTTCCCTCGCCGTTTTGCAAACGATGGAGACGGGGCAAACCGACTGCCTCCCTGCGCGCGGATGGGCCGCGGCGTACGGCGCGCTGTTCGAAGGGCGATTCGGCGACGCTCATGCGCTGCTCGCCTCCGACGACGAAGACGACTCCGACGCCGCAGCAGCTGGCCGGGCGCAGGTCGAGGCCCTGCTCACGGGCGCGGTGCGGGGTGGGATACAGCCTCGGATGCCGGACGCTGGCTCCATAACCGGCGCGATGGCATTGTTCCGCTGGAGCGAGGCGGCACACATCGTCGGCGACATGGCTGGATGCCAGCGGATGCTGAGCGATGCCGTCCAGCTGGCTGTTCCACGCCGAGCTCGCGTGTGGCTTCACCTCGCGTTCACGCGCGCGCTGTTGTTCCGGGGCGACATCGACGCGGCCCGAGGCGCGCTCAATGCGGCAACCGCCGACGCGGAGGCACCCCTCGCTCAGAGATCTGTCTGGTGTGTGCGGGTTCTCCTCGCGGGCCTGAGCGGCAACCCCCGCCTCGCGCTGGCCGAAACCGAGAAGGTTCGCGCAGTGATCCTTCCCGCACGAGGGTATGCCGACTCGGGCATGGCGCTCACAACATCGCTCGGTCTCGCCGCCGTCGGTGCGCTCGACAGCGCTTCAGAGATTCTGCGTCTCGGCAGCGGCGGCGCCGGAATGCCGTTGCTGCCCCCTGCCCTCCGCGCATACGCATACGACGTGCTGATCGAGGCTGCTGTCAGCGCCGGACAGATCGATCTCGCCGAGTGGATGATCCTGGACTTCGATCGGGTTGATCTTGGCGTCAACGAGCAATTCCACGCAGCACGAGAGGCCGCCCGAGCTCGGATCGATATCGCCCGCGGCGATCGGCCGGGCGGCATGGCACGCGCCGATCGCGCACGACGACAGGCCGATCGCACGGGCAGCGGGCTGGTCGGAGCCCGCGCGACCATGATCATCGCCAATGTCATGGCTACTTCCGGTTCTGCAGGCCCCAACCGCAGGGACGAACCAGATGCGGTGGCCGCCCGCAGCCTTGAGCGACTCCTCCGATCGGTGAGCACCGCGGAACTGCGAGCCTGGGCCGAACAGCGTCTCGCCTCGACATCCCCACCCGGGGCGGCCCTCGACAGTATCCAGTGGTCGAGCCTCACTCTCGCCCAGGAGGCTGTCGCCCGTCTGGCTGCTCAAGGCCTGCGCAATCAGGAGATCGCGAGAATCCTCTACCTCTCCCCTCGTACCGTCGAAGGTCACATCGCCGCGATCATCAACAAGCTGGGCGTTTCCAATCGAGTCGGAATTGCACGTGCCCGGGAGGGCGCCACCACGATCGACGCACTTCTGCTTGCGCGCATGACAGCGCGTCAGACCGACGTCGCACGCCTGATGGTCGCCGGTGAGGGTAACCGGGCCATCGCCGAGCGCCTCGCGATCAGTGAGAAGACCGTTGAGAAACACCTTCGCGGTATCTACCGTGCCCTCGGCGTCGCCGGTCGTGTGGGAGCCGTCGCCGTCCTCGTTGGCACAGTACCCCCTGTCATATCCGGGCAGCTACAGACTCAGCCAACGCTTGTGTCGCGCTGACGAGCGCCTGATCCGTGGCGTGATCGCCAGACACACGCAGCCAGAAGACCTTGTCTGCGGAGGCGAAGTAGGCGCCCGTGCTGGTTGCGACGATGCCTTCGGAGCCCGCACGGGGCGCGTCCGGCGGCGGCGGATTGGTGCCCGCGGGATCCCAGACAATGAGTTCGAGGAAGGTCGCCCCACCCGCGGTGTCGCCGGTCGTATTGTCAGCCCACGCGCATTGGCCCCCGAACGAATCGGTGAGACTGCCGAACGAATTCTGGCTTACGAACGTCGCGGCGCCCAGAAGAGCCACCACCTCGTCATGACTGACCAGCGAGCACAGGTCGGAAGACTCCGGGTCGCTCGCCGCCTCGATCATCGGCTCCGGGGACGCGGTGGGCTCTGACCCACCCTCTGCCGTTGCCACGTCGGTCGTCGCGACGAGCGATGCTTCCGGGGCAGTGGGCCCGGCACCGGAACACGCTGTCAGTCCCGTCGCACTGAAGCACAGGATCGCGACGCTGAGCACACAAATGGGAGACCGGAACCGAACCGACATGACTACCCCTTCCGATGAACAGCGCCACGCTACGGTGCGTCACGTCAGGGATGGGGCGTCCCGAACCTGAACACCGCGTAGCCCCCCGCTCAGGCACGTGCATTCCCTACGTAACGGTGCATCGACCGAAGGTCGGAACGATGAGGCTCGGTTGACGGAGCAATTCGTCACATTTCGCCCACACCGGAGACGCTCGCCTACGCTTGGTCGTTGTACCGACCACCTCCGCGAAAGGCCTGGCATGACCGGCATCCACAACGACATCACGAGCGCGTTCGGCAACACTCCCCTCGTCAGGCTCAACCGCGTCGCGGAGGGCGTCGATGGCACAGTGCTGGCAAAGCTCGAGTTCTACAACCCCGCGTCCAGCGTGAAGGACCGCCTCGGCATCGCGATCGTGGATGCCGCGGAAGCCTCAGGCGAACTCCCCCCGGGCGGCACGATCGTCGAGGCCACCAGCGGCAACACCGGCATCGCGCTGGCTATGGTCGGCGCCGCTCGCGGCTACAAGGTCATCCTGGCCATGCCCTCGTCGATGTCGACCGAGCGCAAGCTGCTCCTGAAGGGCTACGGCGCGGAGCTCGTACTGACCGACCCGGCCCTCGGTATGAAGGGCGCGGTCGCGAAGGCAGAGGAGATCGCCGCATCCACACCCGGAGCGGTCCTTGCCAAGCAGTTCGCCAACGAGGCGAACCCTGCGATCCATCGCAAGACCACGGCTGAAGAGATCCTGCGCGACACCGACGGCAAGGTCGACTACTTCGTGGCCGGGATCGGCACGGGCGGCACGATCACCGGCGTCGGCCAGGTGCTCAAGGAGCGCGTCCCCGGCGTCAAGGTCGTCGCCGTCGAGCCTAAGGATTCCCCGCTGCTGACCGAGGGTCGCCCCGGTCCCCACAAGATCCAGGGCATCGGCCCGAACTTCATCCCCGAGATCCTCGACCAGGGCGTTATCGACGAAGTCATCGACGTCGAGTTCGACGACGCGATCACCACCGCCCGCGCCGTGGGCACAAAGGACGGCATCCTCGTGGGTATCTCCAGCGGTGCTGCAGTGTGGGCTGCTCTTCAGGTCGCGGCGCGACCCGAGGCCGCGGGCAAGAACATCGTTGTGGTCATCCCCTCCAACGGGGAGCGCTACCTCTCAACGGCACTGTTCGAGCACCTGCGCGAGGACTGAGCGTGGGGGTGCGCCACGTCATCGGCCGTGTCCGTGAGGACATTGCCGCAGCGAAGCTCCGAGACCCTGCTGCCCGCAGCGGTCTGGAGATCGCGGTCCTCTATTCGGGACTGCATGCGATCTGGGCGCACCGCGTCAACCACTGGCTCTGGACCCACAACGCGCGCTTCCTCGCGCGGGCGGGATCTCAGCTCACCCGCTGGCTCACCGGCATCGAGATCCATCCCGGCGCGCAGATCGGACGGCGCTTCTTCATCGACCACGGCATGGGCGTCGTCATCGGCGAGACTGTCGAGATCGGCGATGACGTCCTGCTCTACCACCAGGTCACGCTGGGCGGCCGGCAGCGCGAGGGTGGCAAGCGCCACCCCACGATCGGCAACGAAGTCGCGGTCGGCGCCGGCGCGAAAATCCTCGGCCCGATCACGATCGGCGACCGCTCGGTCGTGGGGGCGAACGCCGTGGTCACGCGGGATGCGCCAGCCGACAGCGTGCTCACCGGCATCCCGGCAAAGGCCCGCAAGCGCAAGGACGGGATGGACACCCGCGCCATCCTGACGATGCCCGACTACCAGATCTGAGCAGACCTCAACGAGGTTCGCGGAATCGCATGGAGTTCGCAGGATGCCGCGACAATCGTGCGAACTTCGCGTCATTCTGCGAACGTCGCGCGACTTCCAGAGCCCGTCATGCAGACGAGCCGGGTGTCACGCGTTAGCCCCGGGAAGGTGACAGCACGCCGGCACGCCGTAGGTGCGCAGCTGCGCGAAGGCAGCGTCGTCGACCTGGTGGGATGCCGCGGCGAACTCCCCGAGGTCGACGCGAGCGCCGCCGAGCCACGTGCCAAGCACGCCGATGGCGCTGATCTTGTCGGGAGCCACCGAGTACGGATCCGCGTCGAGTTCGACGAAGTCCGCGAATTTGCCCACCTCGATGGAGCCGATCTCGTGCTCGCGCCCCAGCGCGAACGCTGCATTGATCGTGTGTGCCCGCAGCGCCTCATCCAGCGTCGCCGCCTGTTCGGGAGCGTGCAGAGCGCCGGACACGCACCGGCGCGTGACGGCTGCCTGCATGTTCAGCAGCGGCGTGGGAGGCGTGACGGAGCCGTCGTTGTGGAACGAAACCGGAAGACCCGCGTCGAAAGCGTCGCGGAAGCGCTGCCAGGAACCACCCACCGCCGGCTCGAACATGCCCCCGTCGAGCAGATCGCCCCAGTAGTAGAACTGGAACGGCCCCATGGAGGGCACGGCACCGATTGAGGCCATCCGAGCGAATTGATCAGCACGAGCACCGCCGATGTGCTCGATCCGCCAGCGGTGATCACTCTCGATCAGGTTGTGCCGGCCGAGCACCGTTGTGAAAGCATCCAGCACGATGTCGATCGCGATATCGCCGTTGGCGTGGAAGGCCATCTGCCAGCCCTCACCGACGTGAGCCTCCAACAGGGCGTCAAGCTGGTCGCGGGTGTAGTTCATCATCTTCTCGCCGGGGATTCCCGGATCGATTCCTGCAGCGCGCGTCACCTCGGTGTCGAGGTAGGGCGAGCTCATCGCCACGTTGCCGACCCACGGCGACCCGTCGGCCCAGAGCTTGATCCCCTGCTTGCGCAGCATCTCGTCAGGCGCCGCTGAGGTGAATGGATCACCGCAGTCAGCCTCCGTCGACATGTGGTACAGCGAGATCCGCAGGGGGCTGTTCGGAAGCGATGCGAGCGCCTCGTACGCCGACTTCAGCTCGGTCTTGTACGTATGCTCCGACGTGGCGGTGATCCCCGCCGAGGACAGCAGCACGTAGTACTCCACGGCCCCCTGCAGGGGCTTCGGGCTCTTCGCAAGGGCCTCCAGCACGGGAGCCGCCTGCGCCATGGCCGCAGGAATCTCGGTGGCCACACCGTTGAGGGAGCCGTCGGCGTTGCGGCCGAAGAATCCGCCAACGGGGTCCGCCGGTGGGTTCTTCACCCAGCCGAGGTGCTCGAGCACCGCGGTCGTGACGTAGGACGTGTGCCCCGAGTTGCCGAAGACCATCACCATGCGGTCGCCGAAGATGGCATCGAGTTCTGGTGCCGTCGGGTCGGCGTGCTTGTGCAGGAGACCATCGAAGCCGAAGAACGCGAGCGGCTGGTCGGCCGGCGTCTCCGCGATCGCCTTGTGGAAGGCAGCGACCACGTCATCCCATGTCGGGGCGAACCACGGCGCGATCCAATACGCCGGCGGCATCGTGGCCATACCGCTGAGAACGGGATGCGAATGCGGCTCGACGAATCCGGGTAGCAGCGCGGCGGCGCCCGTATCGTGCAGGCTTGCGCCAGGTAGCGCGCTCTGACACTCAGCCACGCTCCCCACGGCGACGATCCGCCCGTCTGAGACAGCGACAGCCTGCGCTCTGGTTCGCGCCGCGTGCATCGTGACGATGGTCCCCGCGGTGATGATGACGTCCATGTCTTTACCCCCCTTTGCTGACGGCCGTGGTCGGCGCCCCGTCTATTTCTCGGAGCGACGCTCCTCGACCTTCTTCTTGATGAAGACCATCGGCAGCAGCCACGTCGCGAGGGCCGTGACCAGCCACACAATGACGGGTGCGAGAATCCAGGTGAGCACGAAAGGCTCGCCGATGCTGATGCCGCCACGGGGAATGAGCACAACGATCACGAGCGCGACAAGGGTCGAGATGATGCCGATGCCCCCGAGCAGGGCGGGCGCGTTACGCTTCGCGACTGTCGCGATCCACGGCGACAGGACGCTCTGGAGTACGGCGAAGATCAAAACGGCAAGGACGAAGCCCCACCAGTCGGCCCAGTCGATACGGAAGCCGGGAAGCAGCAGGTCGGCGGCGATGAGGCCGACGGCGGCGGAGAGGACGAAGATCAACGCGCGGATGAGGAACATGACCACGCCCTGACAGTAGCGCCTCGATGACCACCGCGACAGGATCTCTCGCTGCGGCGCGCGGGATCAGTTCCCGTCTGAACCGAGAGCGGCGAGCCGCTCCTCCTCGTCGGCTGCGATGCACGACGCGATGATCGGTTCGAGGGCGCCATCCATGACCTGATCCAGGTTGTAGGCCTTGTAGCCGGTCCGGTGATCGGCGATGCGATTCTCGGGGAAGTTGTAGGTCCGAATGCGCTCCGAGCGATCCATCCCACGGATCTGGGAGCGACGGGCATCGGATGCCGCGGCATCCCGCTCCTCCTGCTGTTTGGCCAGCAGCCGGGCTCGCAGGACACGCATCCCGGCCTCGCGGTTCTGCAGCTGAGACTTCTCGTTCTGCATCGACACCACGATGCCTGTCGGCAGGTGCGTGATCCGCACCGCCGAGTCCGTGGTGTTCACCGACTGGCCGCCGGGGCCGGAGGAACGGAACACGTCGATCTTGAGATCGTTCTGATCGATGTGGATCTCTTCGGGCTCATCGACCTCGGGAAAGACCAGTACGCCTGTCGTCGAGGTGTGAATGCGCCCCTGGGACTCGGTCGCGGGAACCCGCTGTACGCGGTGCACGCCGCCCTCGTACTTCAGATGAGCCCACACACCCTGCGACGGGTCGGTGGACGACCCTTTTATCGCGACCTGGACATCCTTGAACCCACCGAGGTCTGACTCATTGCGCTCGAGAAGTTCGGTCTTCCACCCTTTCGAGGCGGCGTACTGCAGGTACATCCGCAGCAGGTCAGCGGCGAACAGGGCGCTCTCTGCACCGCCCTCGCCCTGCTTGATCTCCATGATCACGTCGCGCGCATCATCCGGGTCTCGCGGAATCAGCAGCCGCCGAAGCCGCTCCTGCGTTTCGGCGAGGCGCTCCTCGAGTGCCGGCACCTCCTCTGCGAAGGCGTCGTCCTCCCTCGCGAGGTCGCGGGCAGCTGCCAGGTCATCGGATGCCGCCACCCACGCGTCGTGGGCAGCGACAATCCGACTCAGTTCGGCGTAGCGTCTGTTCACCCGCTTTGCGCGGGCAGGATCTGCGTGCACCGCCGGGTCAGACAGTTCGATCTGCACCTCGCGGTGCTCGTCGATCAGCGCGCGGACGGAGTCGAACATCGCCGGCTCGGCCATCTCGATGCCGCCGGGTCAGCGGATGCTGTTCTCGTGTCCGTGGCCGTGTCCGCCGGCACCGTGACCGTTGGAGGTCGGCGCCGGAATCGACTTCTGCATCTGCACGAGGAACTCGACGTTGGACTGGGTTTCCTTGAGCTTTCCGAGCACGACCTCGAGTGCCTGCTGGGGGTCGAGGCCCGCGAGGGCGCGACGCAGCTTCCAGGTGATCTTGACCTCGTCGGGCGAGAGCAGAATCTCTTCGCGACGCGTGCTCGACGCGTTGACATCCACTGCGGGGAAGATGCGCTTGTCAGCAAGCTGGCGGTTCAGACGCAGTTCGCTGTTGCCGGTGCCCTTGAACTCCTCGAAGATGACGTCGTCCATCTTGGAGCCGGTCTCGACCAGTGCCGTGGCGAGAATCGTGAGCGATCCGCCGTTCTCGATGTTGCGAGCAGCGCCGAAGAAGCGCTTGGGCGGATAGAGCGCTGAGGCGTCGACACCGCCGGTGAGGACGCGGCCAGAAGTCGGCGCGGAGATGTTGTAGGCGCGGCCGAGTCGGGTGATCGAATCCAGCAGCACGACGACGTCACGGCCGAGTTCGACGAGGCGCTTGGCCCGCTCGATGGCGAGCTCGGCGACCGTGGTGTGGTCTTCGGCTGGACGGTCGAAGGTCGAGGCGATGACCTCGCCCTTCACGGTGCGCTGCATGTCGGTGACTTCTTCGGGCCGCTCATCGACGAGCACGACCATGAGGTGGACCTCGGGGTTGTTGGTCGCGATCGCGTTCGCGATCTGCTGCAGCACGATCGTCTTCCCGGCCTTCGGTGGCGCGACGATGAGGCCGCGCTGGCCCTTGCCGATGGGAGCTACCAGGTCGATGATCCGCTGCGTGAGCTTTTCGGGGGCAGTCTCCAGGCGCAGGCGCTCCTGCGGGTAGAGCGGCGTGAGCTTGCCGAACTCGACGCGGTTCGCGGCGTCCTCGACCGACAGGCCGTTGACGGCATCCACCTTGACGAGTGCGTTGTACTTCTGGCGGCCAGTCTGCTCGCCTTCGCGGGGTTGCTTGATGGCACCGACGACGGCATCACCCTTGCGCAGGTTGTACTTCTTGACCTGACCGAGCGAGACGTATACATCGCTCTGGCCGGGCAGGTAGCCGGTCGTGCGAACGAAGGCGTAGTTGTCGAGTACGTCCAGGATGCCGGCGATCGGGATCAGGACATCGTCCTCGCCGACCTCGGGCTCGAACTCGTCGTTCTGGTTCGGGCCACGGCGCTTGTTGCGCTGGCGACCGCGAGCGCTGGACGCACCGCCGTCCTCGTCCGAGTTCGTCGAGGCCGACTGCTCAGGCCCGCCGGTCGAACCCGCGTTGCCGTTGCCGGCGTTACCCGATCCGTTGCCGTTGCCGCCGGATGCCCGGTTGCGGCTGCGGCTACGGCTGCGGCTGCGGCTGCGGCTCGGCGTGGACTCTTCGCCGGCGTCGTCGGAGGACTCGGCGCTGGTCGACGACTCGTCGGCTGCTACTGCCTCGGCGGGAGCAGCCTCGGGTGCATCCCCTGCATCGAGGGGCTTGTCGCCCTCGGCCGACGTGTCGACCGGCTTGTCGTCTGCAGCCGCGCTCGACTGCTCGGCGCCGGTGGACGCGGGCAGCTCTGCGGCAGCCTCGTCTGCGGGAGCCTCGTCTGCGGGAGCCTGCGCGGCAACGTCGGTGCTCTTGGCTCGACGGGGTGCCCGCTTGCGTACCGGCTTGGCTGGCGCTTCAGCGGCGGGAGCCTCCTCGGCGGGGGCCTCTGATGGCGCTGCGGATGCCTGCTCCTCAGCAGTCGCTGCTTCCTGGGCGTCCGGGGACGAGGCAGGGGCCGCGTCAGCAGTCTCGTCGCTCGCCTCGGCGGCATTACCTGCATCCTCGGCCGGCTCCGTGCTCGCCTCGGCAGTAGGTTCTGCGACCTCGGTCTCGACAGCGGCCTCCGACTCGGGAGCCGAAGCTTCCGCGGCGTCGGCGTCGGCGTCGGCGTCGGCGCTCTCGGTCTCGGTCTCGGTCGATGCTTGCGACGGGGTGGTTTCGGTCTGGGGTGCGGCCTCGTCGGCCGCTGGGGTGGTCTGGTCGACAGCGTCGCTCTCGGACGCGTCGGTCTGGACCTCGGAGATGGACTCCACGAGTACTCCCTTGTGTACCTAATGTGCGGTGAATCGAATGATGTGCGGACCCGCACGGATGAAGAAGCCGCCGCGATGGGCTCGAGGTGCTGAGCGGGACTCAGCGTCTCGTGCTCATCTGCCTCTCCTCGATTCCTTCCGGACAGAGATGTCCGGATTCGGAAGATCGAGGGAATTGCGGAGGCTTCGCAGATATGCGGCGGGGGCCAGATTCACGAGTTACGTGGAACCCCCCGCGTGCTCCTTCACTGTACCACCCTTGACGTCGACGGCCAGCATGTGAGCCTCCCACGGGGTGTCCGTGACCTGCTCGGCAACCGCTGCCGCCTCCAGGCGACGGCCCGGTCCGTCCGCCAGCACCAGCACACTGGGGCCCGCTCCCGACACGACTGCCGCGAAGCCCTGCTCGCGCAGCGCCCGGACCAGTCGGTCGGTCTCAGGCATCGCCTGCGCACGGTAGTTCTGATGCAGCTTGTCTTCCGTGGCGGCAAGCAGCAGCTCGGGGCTCTGCGTGAGAGCCGCGATCAGCAGCGCTGACCGCGAGAGATTGAAGACCGCATCCTCTCGAGGCACCTGCAGGGGCTGAAGGCTACGGGCGACGCTCGTTGACATCGTGAAGCCCGGGACGAACACGACGGGCGAGACACCGCGGTGCACCAGCAGCTTCTTGTGCTGCGGGATCGCCTCGTCCATCCACGCGATCGTCAGACCGCCGAACAGCGCCGGTGCCACATTGTCGGGATGCCCCTCCAGCTCGGTCGCCAGGCGCAGCATGGTGTCGGGCCCGATCTCGACATCACCCTCGAGCAGTCCCTTGACGGCCAGGATGCCGGCAACGACCGCTGCGCCAGAAGACCCGAGGCCGCGGCCGTGCGGGATCGTGTTGCGGGCGCGCAGACGCAATCCGGGCATGGGGCGGTCGACCGCCTCGAAGGCATAGGCCATGGCCCGCACCAGAAGGTTCGTTTCATCCCGCGGGATTTCGTCAGCGCCTTCACCCTCGGCCTGGATGTCGAGCCCGGGCTCCGCAAGCGAGGTCACGACCAGGTCGTCGTAGATGCTGAGGGCGAGCCCCAGCGTGTCGAATCCCGGACCCAGGTTCGCGCTGGTCGCGGGCACACGCACCGCGACCGAACGTTCGGCGACCCGGGCTGCGTTCACGCGGGCGCCCCTGCGCGCGCGAGTCCCAGCACAGAGGCCACCTCGGACGTGGTCGCGTCCACGACAGTCGGCCGGGCCTCCGAGCCGTCGGCGTTACGCAGCGCCCACTGCGGGTCCTTGAGCCCGTGGCCGGTCACGGTCAGCACGACCGTGGATCCCGCCGGGATCACTCCCGCCTCCGCCCGGTCGAGCAGGCCCGCAACGCTGATCGCCGATGCCGGCTCCACGAAAACCCCGACCTCACCGGCGAGGATCTTCTGCGCGGCGAGAATCCGCTCGTCGTCGATCGCGCCGAACCAGCCATCGGTCGCCGCCCGGGCTTCGAGTGCGAGCTCCCACGATGCCGGGTTTCCGATCCGGATGGCGGTGGCGATCGTCTCGGGGTTCTTCACGACTTCGCCGCGCACGAGCGGAGCGCTTCCCTCTGCCTGGAACCCGAACATCCGCGGAACGCGGGTAGCGACGCCACGCTCTGCCTCCTCGCGGTAGCCGCGGGAGTACGCCGTGTAGTTACCGGCGTTGCCGACGGGGATGAAATGGAAGTCGGGCGCGTCGCCGAGGACCTCGACGATCTCGTACGCCGCAGTCTTCTGCCCCTCGATGCGGTCAGGGTTGACCGAGTTCACGAGGTGGACGGGGTAGTTGTCGGCGAGCTCCCGGGCGATCTCGAGGCAGTCGTCGAAGTTGCCGCGGATCTGGATGAGCTGACCGTTGTGCGCCACCGCCTGACTGAGCTTGCCCATGGCGATCTTGCCCTCGGGTACCAGCACTGCCGCAGTGATCCCCGCGTGGGCGGCGTACGCGGCAGCGGATGCCGAGGTGTTGCCCGTCGAGGCGCAGATGACGGCCTTGGCGCCGTGCTCGACAGCCCGTGAGAGGGCTACGGTCATGCCGCGGTCCTTGAAAGAACCGGTCGGGTTCATACCCTCGAACTTCACCCAGACCTGGGCTCCGGTGCGCTGCGACAGCGCCGGCGCCGGCACCAGGGGCGTGCCGCCCTCTCCGAGGGAGACGACCGTCGATTCCGCGGTCACCCCCAGGCGGTCGGCATACTCGTTCATGACTCCGCGCCACACGTGTGCCACGTCAATCTCCTTCTACTCGCAGGACCGAAACGACCCGGTCCACGACGTCACTGTCAGCGAGGCGGGCAACCGTCTCGCTGAGATCCTGTTCCAATGCCTTGTGGGTGCCGATCACGAGGCGGGCAACACCCGTCGGGTCGGCGGTGACGCGCGCGAGCGGGTCGGTGGATGCGTCAGCCACCGTCTGTTCGACCGTCGCAATCGAGACGCGACCCTCGCTGAGGATGCCGGCCACGGTCGCGAGGACCCCGGGCTCGTCGGTGACCTCGAGCGTGATCTGGTACTGCGTCGTCACGTGCCCGATCGGCAGGATCGGGAGGTTCGCGCGGGTCGACTCGCCGACCCCCACGCCACCGGCAATATGGCGTCGTGCGGCAGAGACGACATCGCCCAGAACCGCGGATGCCGTCTGCACGCCGCCCGCTCCGGCGCCGTAGAACATGAGGTTTCCGGCAGCCTCGGCCTGCACGAACACGGCGTTGTTCGCGCCGTGGACGCTCGCGAGTGGATGTTCGCGAGGCACGAGGGCCGGGTACACCCGCACGGAGATCGCCTCGCCGGAGCCGTTCGACACACGCTCGCAGACGGCGAGGAGCTTGATGACATAACCCGCCTTGCGCGCGGCATCCATCATCGGCTTGTCGATCGCGGTGATGCCGTCGCGGTGAACCGCCTCCAACGGCACCGACGTGTGGAAGGCGAGGCTCGCGAGGATCGCTGCTTTCTGCGCCGCGTCGTATCCCTCGATGTCGGCCGTCGGGTCAGCCTCGGCATACCCGAGGGCCTGTGCCTCCGCGAGGACCTCGCCGAAGTCGGCACCCTCGGTGTCCATCCGGTCGAGGATGTAGTTGGTGGTGCCGTTGACGATGCCCATGATGCGCTGCACCCGGTCGCCGGCGAGCGAATCACGCAGGGGACGGATGATGGGAATCGCGCCCGCCGCCGCCGCCTCGTAGTACACCTGCGCGCCGACCTGGTCGGCTGCTTCGAAGATTTCCGGTCCGTGCGTGGCAAGAAGCGCCTTGTTGGCCGTCACGACGTCAGCACCCGAACCGATCGCCTGGAGCAGGCTCGTGCGCGCAGGCTCGATCCCGCCCATCAGCTCGATGACGATGTCGGCGCCGAGAATGAGGGTTTCGGCATCCGTCGTGAACAACTCGCGCGGCAGGTCAGCATCGCGGGGCGCATCAGGGTTGCGTACGGCGATTCCTACGAGTTCGAGGCGGGCTCCGGCGCGGTCTGCCAGTTCGTCGGCGTGCTGACGCAGCAGCGCGGCGACCTGGGAGCCGACGGCTCCAGCGCCCAGCAGCGCCACGCGGAGGCGGCGATAGTCGGTCATGCCGTCCTTTCGGTCGGGAGGATGCCGGCGTCACGCGCCAGCAGGTCATCGATGGTCTCACCGCGCACGATCACGCGCGAGCGGCCGTCCCGGACGGCCACGACGGCCGGACGCGGGAGGAAGTTGTAGTTGCTGGCAAGCGAGAAACAGTACGCGCCGGTCGCCGGCACGGCCAGGAGGTCGCCCGGCGCCACATCGGCGGGAAGGTACTCGGCATCCACGACGATGTCACCGGACTCGCAGTGTTTGCCGACGACGCGAACCAGGTGCGGGGCGGCGTCGCTGACCCGGGATGCCAGGCGTGCACTGTACTGGGCGCCGTACAGCGCGGGTCTTGCGTTGTCGCTCATGCCGCCGTCCACGCTCACGTACAGGCGCTCGAGGCCGTGTTCGAGAGCGACGGTCTTCGTGGTGCCCACCGTGTAGAGGGTGACGCCAGCCTGCCCGACGATCGAGCGGCCCGGTTCGAAGGCGAGATTCGGCATCCGGATGCCGCGCGCGGCGCACTCGGCAGCTACCGCGTCGACGATCCCATCAGCGAGAACCTCGATCGCGGTCGGTGTGTCGGCACGCGTGTAGGCGATACCGAATCCGCCGCCGAGGTTCAGGACCTGGAGGTCTTCAGCAGCATCCGTGCCGCCCCGCAGGTCTGCGTAGAGCCCCACGATGCGGGCTGCCGACTCGGCGAACCCGGCGGTGCCGAAGATCTGCGAACCGATGTGACAGTGGAGTCCGACCAGCCGAAGGCCCACGGCTTCGCGCACTCGGGTGGCAGCCAGGACGGCATCCGCGAGCGTGAAGCCGAACTTCTGATCCTCGTGTGCTGTCGCGAGGAAGTCGTGGGTTTCCGCGTGCACACCGCTATTGACGCGAATGAGCACGGGTTGCACGACGCCGGCAGCTTCCGCGACGGCAGCGAGACGCTCGATCTCCTGGAAGCTGTCGACGACGATGGAGCCGACACCGACGGCGACGGCTCGCTCGAGCTCGGCGACGCTCTTGTTGTTTCCGTGTACCCCGATCCGGGCCGGATCGACACCCGCTGCCAGGGCGACGGCGAGTTCACCGCCGCTGGCGACGTCGACGGCGAGCCCGGCATCCGTCACCCAACGCACCACCTCTGTGCTGAGAAAAGCCTTGCCCGCGTAGTACACCCGCGCCGCAACTGCGTGCCGCGCCGCCGCGGATGCGAAAGCCTCGCGGGCACGGGCAGCGTGAGAGCGCACATCATCTTCATCGAGGACATACAGCGGCGTGCCGTAGTCCCGAGCGAGCGCGGATGCCGCGACTCCCCCGATGACCAGTTCGCCGTCAGCATCGCGCGCGGCATCCGTCGGCCACACACCATCGACCAGGTCGTTGGGATCCGACGGCACGTCCAGCCACGCCGGAACGGGCGGGGTGGAAGTCGGGTGGGCGGACACGCGGAAGCCAATCGGTGAAGTCTTCGGCGCCGAACAAGCGGCGCGAGCGGGCCCCGGGCGGTCAGCGCACGCGCCGAGACACTCCGGTCAGTCTAGGGCACCGGGTATCCTCGCCCGGGAATCCGCCAGTCTGCGCTCCCCCGCGCCCGCGCGGGGCTACGAGCCGCTCTCGAGTCGGCTCCGCCAGCCCTGTCGCACACCGTCTGCGACGAACGCCGCGTCCACGCTGTGGCGCGCCAGCGCCGCGATCATGGCGTCATCGAACTCGAGATCGTTGCGCAGGACCGCCACCTCGTTCGAGAGCAACGAGCCGGTCTGACGCGGGTTGTCATCGCCGAGGACGACCCGGGCACCGGCGCGGGCGAACCTCGCTGCCGGGTGGGCATCCATCGATGTCACAGCACCCGTGTAGACGTTCGAGGTCGGGCACACCTCGACCGCGATGTCGCGCTCAACGAACCAACGGATGAGGTCCGGCTCCTCCGCGATGCGTGCGCCATGGCCGATGCGGGTCGCGCCGAGAAGCTCCACGGCCTGCTGAGCTGCGCGCCCGGATGCCGCCTCGGCGGCATGGCACGTGATACCCAGGCCCGCACTGCGCGCGATGGCAAAGGCATCCCGATACCGGTCGAGGTCGGGGAAGAGCAGTTCGTCTCCGGCCAGGTCGAATCCGACCACGCCCGTCCCTGCCGCGCGAGCCGCGGCCCGGGCCACCGCCTCGTTCACGTCGCTAGGGTCACTGCGCAGCGCCGCGACGACCACGCCAGCAGAGATTCCGGTGTCGGCCATGCCCGCCTCGATTCCCGCGCACATCGCCGCGATCACGGCATCCAGCTCTGCCAGCGTCGACGCGTGCGAGGCGGGACCGAACCGCAGTTCGAGGTGATCCTCACCGTCGGCGGCGGCATCCTCGACGGCTTCGCGCGTGATCCGCTCGAGCAGGTCGAGGCGCGAGAAGAACGGGAACGTCGCAACGACTTTCACGAGGTACGTGGTGAGATCTGCCGGTCCATCCAGCTGCAGCGCAGCCGCCCAGTCGCGGTCGGCGTCCGGCATCCCGAGTTCCCTCGCGATTTCGGCAGCCGTCGACGGCCGCACACGCCCCTCAAGGTGCGAGTGCAGGTTGATCAGCAGGGGCGCCCCCGCCGGCGTCGCGCTCACGCGCAGGTGCCGTTCTGCTGAAGGGTTGCGTCGTCCAGCATCCGGCCATCGATGTCGAACGTGGCGACAAGTTCCGCGCCCGTGACCGACGCATCCGTCAGGGTCGCTCCGGCGGGCAGGTACTGCGCAACACAGATCTGCCAGTCCTGCAGCACGGGGTCGGCGAGCGACCCGAACTGGTCCCGCACGCCGTCAGCGGTCACCGCGAGTCCACTGACCTGCAGGCTTTCGGGTCGAAGGACGAGCTCGCCGGCCTCGGCGCTCGGCACCAGCGATAGTGACACCGGGATGCCGAACCCGAACAGCGAGAGCTCGGTTCCGACGACGATCGCGGGGTCCTCGAGCGTGAGATCGACGATGTCGATCTGGGCGACGCTGTCGGTGAGGGCTGCCACCTGAGTCTGGTTGAGAGTCACCGTGGCAACTCCCGCACCCACGGTGTACGGCGCTGTCGTGCTCACCCCCTGCAGGGTGACGTCGACATCCGCCCTCGTCGGACCCAGCGGGACGTCATCGGAAGAGAGCCGCAGGTCGTCGAGGCTGCCGGTGAGCAGCTGCAGGGTGAGCGGGCCCTCGATCGACACGTCGACGGGCTGATCGGCGGGCAGGTCGAGTCCCGTCCGCACCTGGCTGGCGATGCCCGCCTCGATCGTTGATCGCACGACGGTCTCGACGATGACGACGACAACCACGACGATGACGATGACCACGGCCGCAGCTGCAACGAGCCACGGCCACACCCGGCGACGCTTCTTCGGCTCTTCGGGAACCGCGAGCACCCACCCCGCGCGAAGATCCGGCAGCGGGTCGGTCGGGTGTTCGGCATCCGTCATGGGTTACATCCGTTCGGGAGCTCCGACGCCCAGCAGCGTCAGTCCGTTGCGCAGCACCTGGCCGGTGGCGTCGTTGAGCCACAGCCGCGTCTGGTGCACCGGCTCGATGGGGTCGTCGCCGAGCGGGATCACGCGGCAGTTGTCGTACCACCGGTGGTAGAGGCCAGCGAGTTCTTCGAGGTAGCGAGCGACGCGGTGGGGCTCTCGCACTTCCGCGGCGAACGCGACAGTGCGGGGGAACTCCTGCAGGGCGCCCAGGAGGGCAGACTCGGTCTCGTGCGTGAGCGTCTCGGGTGCGAACACGCTGCGGTCCACGCCCGCCGCTGCGGCATTACGTCCGACGTTGTGCGTTCTGGCGTGCGCGTACTGCACGTAGAAGACCGGGTTGTCGTTCGTGCGCTTTTGCAGGATGTCGAGATCGATGTCGAGGTTCGAATCCGTGGAACTGCGCGTGAGGGCGTAGCGGGCGGCATCCACCCCGACGGCCTCGACGAGGTCTTCGAGGGTCACGACGGTGCCGGCGCGCTTGGACATTCGCACCGGCTGGCCCTCACGCAGCAGGTTCACCATCTGACCGATAAGGATCTGCAGGTTCACGTACGGCTCGTCACCGAATGCCGCGCACATCGCCATCAGGCGCTTGACGTACCCGTGGTGGTCGGCGCCGAGCATGATGATGCAGCGGTTGAAGCCGCGCTCGCGCTTGTCGAGGTAGTACGCCAGGTCGCCCGAGATGTAGGCGGGCTGGCCGTCGCTCTTGATGACGACGCGATCCTTGTCGTCACCGAAGTCGGTCGAGCGCAGCCAGATCGCGCCATCCGCCTCGTAGATGTGACCGAGATCGCGTAGCCGGTCGACGGCACGGGTGACAGCTCCGGATGCGTGCAGATCGTTCTCGTGGAAGTACACATCGAAATCGACGCCGAACTCGTGCAGGCTCTGCTTGATCTCGTCGAACATGAACCCGACGCCGAGTTCGCGGAACGCCTCTTGCTTGGCTTCGGCATCCAGTGCGTCGAGGTCGCCGTCGTAGGCATCTGTCACCCGCGCCGCGATGTCGGCAATGTAGGCCCCACCGTACCCGTCCTCGGGCGCCGGCCGACCCTCGGCCGCGGCGACGAGGCTTCGCGCGAAGCGGTCGATCTGGGCGCCGTGGTCGTTGAAGTAGTACTCCCGCGTCACGCTAGCGCCTTGCGAGGCGAGGATGCGGGCCAGCGCGTCGCCAACGGCAGCCCACCGGGTGCCGCCGATGTGGATCGGACCCGTGGGGTTGGCCGAGACGAATTCGAGGTTGATGACCTGGTCAGCGAGCACCGTCGAGGTGCCGAAGGCAGCCCCGGCGTCGACGATCGTCTTGGCCAGAGAGCCGGCGGCTGCGGCATCCAGTCGAATGTTGATGAATCCGGGGCCCGCCACCTCGACACTCGCGATGCCGTCGACTTCCTCGAGCCCCGCGGCGATCTCGGTCGCGAACTCGCGAGGGTTCACGCCGAGGTTCTTCGCGAGCTTCAGCGCCGCGTTGGAGGCCCAGTCGCCGTGGTCGCGGTTCTTGGGTCGCTCGAGCGGCAGGTCTGCGGCGGTCAGATCGGATGCCGCGCCGTCGCGTCGAGCCTCGGCAAGAGGCGTGATGACGGCGAGGAGTGCGGCGGAGAGTGCTTCGGGGTTCATGGCCGATCCAGTCTAGGCGCGCAGCGCGCCCTCCCCTCCCGCGTCCCTGCTGACTCCGCGAAGCAGCCACCCGATACCGAAGCAGCCGTCAGTGCGGGCTGCTTCGAGGGTTCGTGGCTTGTTCGCGGCTCAGGCGAGCTGCACGAGCGAGGCGAAGTCGTCGACGGCGTCGGGGGCGGATGCCTCGGGTGCGGCATCCGTGTCGGGCGACGCGATTCGCGCATCCACACGCATGCGATCGAGGCTGAGGTTTCCGCCGTGGTAGCTGAGGAAGGCGCAATCCGCGGCATCCCGTCCGGTCGCGATCCGCACGAGGGAGCGCCGGTCGGCCAGGCGCGTGGCGTCGATGACGTACCAGGCGCCCTCGAGATAGGCCTCGGCGACGGCGTGAAAGTCCATCGGTTCAAGACCCGGCGCGTAGCACGCCGTGTAGCGGGCTGGCACGTCCATCGCACGAAGAAGCGCGATGACCAGGTGTGCGTAGTCGCGGCACACACCCTGCCCGGTCATCAGGGTCGTGACCGCCGAGTCGGTGCCGAGGCTCAGTCCCGGGGTGTAGGTCACGGTTTCGGATACGAATTCCGACACGGCAAGCAGAAGCTCCTCGCCGACGAGGCCTTTGAACTGACGCCGGGCCTGCGAGAACACCTCGTCGGACTGGGCGTATCGGCTCGGACGCAGGTAGGTGATCGCCTCGAGGTCGCTCGTCGGCCGCGATGTCACCTGCTCGTCGACGACGGCGTCGTAGCGGACTTCGAGAACCCCCGGCTCACCACAGAACCGGTGCAAGCGACTGCCGGTCTGGTCGATGATCTCGATCGGTGTGTAGATCCGATCGCCCTGCGAGAAGGTGAGATTCTCACTCAGAACAGGTGCATGCTGCGCGACGGCGATCTGGAAGATGAGGTCGATGGATGCCCGGAGTTCCAGGTCCAGTTCAGCGGTCACGATGCGATGCACCGGAGTATCCTCGCACGCCGTGAAGACCTGCGGATGACGCGTCCCGGTGACCCGGGTTCGGGGCGGTCAGGGCCGGGCCGGTGGGCGATGGTAATCTCGATCGGTACGCCTCCGTAGCTCAGGGGATAGAGCGTTGGTTTCCGGTACCAAAGGTCGCAGGTTCGATTCCTGTCGGGGGCACGCTATCGAGAAAGGGACCGTCCGAAGGGCGGTCCCTTTCTCGATGTCTACACCCACCGTCAGGCGGGCCCCTGCCGCCGGAGGCTCCGCGCGCTGCGCAGCGGCGCGTGGAGTGGCGGTAGGGCGCGGGGGCACACCACTTCCGCTGGCGCAACTGCCCCGATAGCCTGCCCCCGACGACACTCGGGGAGAGATGATGGCGAATCTATTCAGCAGGCACGCACACGACGTGTTCGAAACGGGTTTCTACAGCGAGGACTTCGACTTCGAAGTGCGCATCCAGCTCGGACAAGCCCCCTACGGTGGCTCGGATGTCGGCGAAGTGCTGCGAACCATCGCCGAGGTGAAAGACGGTGACCACGAGGGCTGGTATCAGGCGTGGAGCTCGCTCGGCGAGCGCCTTGCGACACAGGCGGCGGCCTCAGCGGATGCCGGGCATCGCGCCAGCGCAGCGGCGGCGTACTTGCGCGCGGCGAACGCCTACTCCCCCGCCGTGAACGCAGCAGCAGCGTTGGGCGATGAGGAGCTGCTGCAGCACGCCTTCCGCGCCCACCGGGCAGCATGGGACGCATTCGTCGATCGCGCGCCGTACTCCGCCGAGCGCCTCGCGATCCCGTACGAGAACACGACGATGCCGGGCTACTTCTTCAGCGCGAGCACGGACGGCGCAAAGGCACCGACCCTCATCCTGGTCAACGGCAGCGATGGATCGATCAGCAGCATGTGGGCGACCGGCGGCCTTGGCGGACTCCAGCGCGGGTACAACGTGCTGATGTTCGACGGACCCGGTCAGCAATCGATGCTCTTCGACAAGAACATCCCCTTCCGCTACGACTGGGAGGCTGTCATGACGCCGGTCGTCGACGCACTCGTCGCTCGCGACGACGTGGATGCCGACCGTATCGCCGCGTACGGCATCAGCCAGGCAGGGTACTGGCTCCCCCGGGCCCTCACGTTCGAGCACCGGATCGCCGCGGCAGTGGCAGACCCCGGAGTCGTCGACGTATCGCAGTCCTGGCGCGCCGGCATCCCGAAATCCGAGATGGAGCTCGTCGAGAAGGGCGAGAAAGAGAAGTTCGACCGCGGGATGGAAATGGCCCTGCGCTACTCGAAGTCCGTCTCGCGTCTGTGGAACTTCCGCGCCAAGCCGTTCGGCAAAGACAGCCCGTACGACACGATGGTCGAGATGCTGCGCTACCGCCTCGAACCAGAGGATGCCGCAAAGATCTCCACGCCGCTCCTGATCACCTCACCCGAGAAAGAGCAAATCTGGCCGGGCCAGTCCGAACAGCTTGCTGCGATGGTGACGGATGCCACGCTTCAGCCCTTTACGGCGGACGAAGGCGCCGACTATCACTGCCAGCCGCTGGCGCGCCTGCTCACCGACGAGCGGATGTTCGACTGGCTCGACACGCGTCTCGGACGCTGAAGCCCCTCCAAGCCGCATCTGCGGCGTAGGAGAAATCTCCGCAGCAGGATGAATGTCGGCTGAATCGTCCTACGTCGGCAACTTCTCCTTCCTCCGAAACTCGGACTCGGCTGCCGCCGTGACCCACTCA
This sequence comes from Microbacterium sp., assembly GCF_030149085.1. GTDB lineage: Bacteria > Actinomycetota > Actinomycetes > Actinomycetales > Microbacteriaceae > Microbacterium. The sequence continues at coordinate 39,737 of NZ_JASBSF010000341.1, forward strand.
GACGAGAAAGAAACCGTCGAACAGGCCCGGGTTGTGCGCGTGCACGAGCACGGCGAAGACCACCGCGTCGAAGAGCAGGTGCACGGTGACGACGTACGCGAGCGAGCGCGTGACGAGGAAGATGTAGCCCTGCAGCAGGGCGAACGGGATCGTCAGGAGCGGCCCCCACGCCTGGTATCCGAGCTCCCACAGGAACGAGACGAACACGACGGCCTGCAGCAGGTTCGCGGTGAGCGGATGCATGTGCCGCAGCAGCAGGACGAAGACGGTACAGATGAAGAACAGCTCGTCCCAGATGCCCACGGCACCCACCCCGACGAATAGGCGGGCGATGAGATCGGGAGTGTCAACGACCGGCCAGTTCAGGTACACGCCTGAGGTGATGAAGTAGAAGGGCAGGATGAGCCACCCGAGCACGAGCACACCCACAAGCCAGGCCCACTGAAACCAGCTCCAGCGCCCGCCGCCCCGCCAGGGGAACCCGATCGCCCGATCCCGGTAGACGAACCGCGAGATCAGGTACGGAACTGCCACCGCTCCCCCGAGGGCTAGACCGAAACGGAGGATCGCGAGGTTGTCGAGCTCGGCCTTGAGCGGGATGGCGCTGACGATCAACATCCCGATCGCGATGAGGGACAGGTCTCGCAAGATCGACGGTTCCCGCGACACGGTCCGGGCCGTATCGAACCGCGTCCCCACCCGCACGGCCGGACGCGCCCCAGCAGGCGCGAACCGCTCCACCAGGGCTGCGGCGATCAGTCCCGCCGCCAGGAGCGCCCACCCGAGCCAGGGGATCAGGGCGACGAAGAATGCTGGTGCTGCCAGCACGACCAGCACAGCAGGCAGGACGCGCCACGACATCGCAGGAAGCCGGCGAGGAGCGCCGTGCGCGGCATCCGCGTGGCTGCTCACGCAGACCGCCGGTAGGTGAGGTCGCGAATCTCTCGCCCGGCGCGCGTGCCTTTACGTTCGAACGCCGTGAGCACGCGACCGTCGAAGCGAGGCGCCCAATCGCCGTCGAAGGCGCGAGTGAACTCGGGCGCAGCATCCAGCACCGACACCATCTGGTCGGCGTAGTCCTGCCAGTCCGTGGCGAGTCGAAGCACGCCGTTCGGTCGCAAAACGGATGCCGCAAGCGCCGCGAACTCGGCCGTCACCAGGCGCCTCTTGGTGTGCTTCTTCTTGTGCCACGGGTCGGGGAAGAAGATCCACAGTTCATCGACGGATGCCGAGGGCAGGAGATGCTCGAGAACCTCGGGAGCGTTGCCCTCTACGAGTCGGAGGTTGTCGAGGTTCGCCTGGTCGGCATCCAGCATCGTGCGCGCAAGCCCCGCCCGAAAGACTTCGACAGCAAGGAAGTTCGCGCCCGGCTGGGCGGTTGCCGCGTGCACGATCGCGTGCCCCTGGCCCGATCCGATCTCGACGATCAGCGGCGCGGTGCGTCCCCACACCGCCGCCGGGTCGATGGTCGAACCTTTTCGGATACTCGTGGAGGCAGCATCCCGCTCGACGGGGATCAGCATCCGGGGACTGACGTCGTTCCACGCCCGCTGCTGCGCCTCCGACATCCGGCCGCTACGTCGGACAAACGAGACCGGTCTCAGACGAAAACCCGTCGGGGCCTCGCCGGAAGATGTCACACCGGGGGCGCGACCGGTCACGGATACCCGATGGTCCACAGCAGGAACACTGCCACCACCTGAAGTCCGAGGCAGCCCAGCAGAAGCCACTGCCTGCGGTGCTGCGTCGACGAGAAGCGCTCGTCACCGAGAAGGGGCGAAAGCGGCATCATGAGGCGGAACGTCGACTGCTGGGGCAGGAACACACCGAAGAGGTAGAGGCCGTAGCTTGCCGCGTACGCCACGATCACCAGACCGAGCTTGCGCGTGGGCTTGGAGAACATCCACCACGCGAAAGCCGCCATGATCGCCAGCACCAGCAGGATGCCGAACACGTTCAGGTATGTGCCAAAGAACCGGAACCACGGCGTCATGGGCACGAAGTCACCGGTGCCGACGAGCGGAATCCACCAGGCGGTCTCGGTACGAACGTAAGCGTGCGGGATGCCGGTGACGGCATCGGCGATGTACGTCCACGACAGGCCGGCCGCCGCGATCGCGATCCCGCTCGCGGCAAGGCTGAGGCGCTGGGTCCAGGGGAACGGGTCGGTGCGGTGCTGCATCCATCGCACGAGGAAGACGATTCCAAGGCCCAGCGCGAGCGCGAGGACCCCGGGCCGGGTATAGGCCGCGAGCACACCCACCGGCAGGATGAGGAGGTACTGGCGCTTTATCGCGAGGAGGAGGGCCGTGAAAACGAGCAGGAGGAACAGCGACTCGGCGTACGCGAGCACGTAGACGAACGACAGGGGTGCGAAGGTGAACAGGACGATGCCCCACCAGGATGCCTGCGGAGTCGTGACGCGCCGAAGCAAGAGGAAAAGAACGAGGGTAGCGCCGAGGCTCGCCGCGATGCTGACGATGATCCCGATGATTCCCTCGTTCACACCGGTCAGGTCATGGCCCACCCGTTCGAGGAATGGCAGAACCGGCAGGAACGCCCAGTCGTTGGGCTGAACGATGCCCTCCTCCATCGGGAGCCGGACCGGATAGCCGGTGCGGGCGATGTTGAGGTAATGGTCGGCATCCCACCCCGTGAGGAAGGTGAGGAAGGTGCGCACGTGGATGCCGAACGGGCCGAAGCCGAGGTCAGCGAGCCGCGAGATCTCGAAGAACATCCACAGCAGCCCAAGGTTGACTGCGCGACCGATCGCCCAGATCCCGACGACCTTGGTCAGCGTCCCAGACGCGATCGGTTCGACGCCGACGCGCGCCGAGGTGAGGTCTGAGAGCCATTCGCTCAGAGCGCGAGGAAGACCTCGCCATCCCCGGGAGGAGGGGGCTCTCCGAGGGGAGAGCGCGACATCCTGTCGAGAGGTGGGAACCACTGCTGACCTTCCGCGCACACAAAAGGAGGCGAGAACGCCTCCCCCTAGTATGCCAGTCTCTGCGGCAGGACCAATTCGGCGCTCGGTGCGGCTCCGTCAGTCCGCAGCTGTCACGTAGTCGATCAGCTCCTCGACACGACCGAGCAGCGACGGTTCCAGGTCACGATAGCTGCGCACCGAGCCCAGTATTCGGCGCCAGGCGCGCGCGAGATCCGCGGGAGTCTCGCTCGGCCAGCCCAGGGCGCGGCACGTCCCGACCTTGATGTCAACCCCGCGCGGCACGGTCGGCCACGCGCGAAGCCCGAGGGCCGCGGGGCGTACGCACTGCCACACATCGATCTCGGGATGACCGACGATCAGAAGGTTCTGCCCATGCCTGCCGCGCATGATCTCCGCGGCGACGCGGGCCTCTTTCGATCCGGTGACCAGATGGTCGACGAGGATGCCGTACCGGCGGCTCGCTGACGGGGGCTCCTCATCGAGCATGGCGGCGAGGCGGTCGACTCCTTCGAGATACTCGACGACAACCCCCTCGGCACGCAGATCATCGCCCCAGACCTTCTCTACGAGCTCGGCATCGTGGCGCCCCTCGACGAGGATGCGGCTGGCTCGCGCGACACGCGCCCGCTGTTCGGGAGCCGCGAACGAGCCGGACGCCGTGCGCTGCGGTTGCCGGGAGGCAGCTGGCCGGTGCGCCACGAGCACAACGTGCGATCCATCGAGGAGAAAGCCGGGACCCAGCGGAAAGCGGCGCCGCGAACCAAAGCGGTCTTCGAGTTCGACGGTCGCTGCATCCGCCTGGGTCACAGCGCCGCAGAATCCGTCGGCCTGCACCTCGATGACCAGGCCCCGCTCTGCCGGCACGCGAGCACTGTCAGTCTTCCCGTGGCCACGCCAGCCGCTTGCGAGTACGTCAGTTCCGTACCGATCGTCCACCACCGCACCTGCCTTTCGGGCACTCACCCTACGACGCACGCTGTGAGGATCCGGTGTGCCTCGCGGAGTGCTTCCCCGGGGCCGTGCGCCATCAATAGGATCGAAGGACGCGGGCTTTCGCGCGCCGGGAGGGGAATCGATGCCGACTCGATGGTCGTTCGGGGCGGTCCTGAGCGCGGTGGCGATGGCGGTATTGCTCTCGATCACTGCGGCGCCAGCGAGCGCCACCGATCCGGTCACGCTCGACGCTGCCTACGTCCTCGACGAGGTCGAAGCGCTCAGCGCTGCGGACGAGGCAGCCGCTGACGCCAGGCTCGCCGAGCTGTACGAGTCGACCGGCGTCGACCTTTACGCCGTGTTCGTTGACGACTTCACCAATCCGTCCAACAGGAACGAGTGGGCTGATGCCGTTGCGTATGACAACGGGCTCGGTCAAAGCCAGTACCTTCTCGCGGTTGCCACCGACTCGCGGCAGTTCACCATCTCAGCCGACTCGTCCGGCCCGCTGAGCGAAGACCAACTGCTGGCCATCGAGGATGAGATCAAGCCCTACCTGAGCGCCGGCGACTACCTCGGTGCGATCACGACGGCAGCCAATGGGTTTGAGGAAGCCCTGGCTGGCGGATCCGGGGGCGGCGGGTTCTTCACGGTCGTCCTGCTCGTCGTGGTGGTCGCTGCTCTTGCTGGCCTGGTCTTGTGGATCGTCATCCGTTCGCGCCGAAAGCGGGAAGCTGATCCGCAGGCGGTGAGTCTCGATGAGCTCGCTCGGCGTGCCGCATCGGCGCTGGTCGCAACCGACGATGCCATCACGACCAGCACGCAGGAACTCGGGTTCGCTCGCGCGCAGTTCGGCGACGCTGCGGCCACCGAGTTCGAGACGACCCTCGCCGCGGCACGAGCGAGCCTCATGGAGGCGTTTTCGCTGCAGCAGCGCCTCGACGATGCCGAACCCGACACTGAAACTCAGATCCGCGAGTGGAACCTCGCGATTCTCGACCTGTGCGAGAAGGCGAACACAGCGCTCGACGAGAAAGCGGCGGAGTTCGAGTCGCTGCGCGAGCTGGAGCGCACCGCACCGCAGGCTCTCGAGCGCGTCGCCAGGGACCGCGAAACGGCCTCAGCCGGCGTAGCGGACGCCGAACGGGCACTCTCTGAGCTTGAGGCGTCCTTCCATCCGGATGCTCTTGCGACTGTCGCCGACAACCCGGAGCAGGTCCGTGAGCGCCTTGCCTTCGCTGATGCCGCGCTATCCCAGGCCCGGCAGGACCTCGCCGCCGGCAAGACAGCCGAGGCCGCAGTAGCTCTTCGCGGCGCCGAGGATGCCGTTATCCAGGCGCTGCAGTTGGAGCGCGCGATCGACACACTGGCACGGGACCTTCAGCAGGCGGCAACGAACGCGCAGAGCGTCATCGCCGGGATCGAAGCCGACATCGCTACCGCGCGCGCACTTCCTGATCCCGACGGGCGCCTGGCGGGTGTCGCGGCGAGCACGACGCAACAGGTCGCAGCGGCCCGAGCTCTCCTGGATGCCCCACAGCGGCGTCCGCTTGCCGCGCTGCACGCGCTCCAGGAGGCAGACCGGCAGATCGACGAGGTCCTGCAAGCAGCGCGGGACGCGCAGGCTCGAGCGCAGCGAGCCCAGCAGGCGCTCTCGCAGATCACGATGCAGGCGAGCGCTCAGATCTCCGCGGCCGACGATTTCATCGCGTCCCGGCGCGGCGCCGTCGGCGCCGAAGCCCGGACGCGACTGGCCGAGGCCCGCGCAAGCCTCGCCACCGCACAGCAGATTCAGGTCTCCGATCCCGCGCAAGCCCTCCCTCACGCACAGCGCGCCGAGCAGCTCGCGTCTCAGGCGATTCAGGCCGCCCAGCGCGACGTGGGCGCTTTCGACGTCAGCGGCTACGGCGGATCCCGCGGCGGCGGATCGAACGGCATGATGGGCGCAGTCCTCGGCGGCATCGTGCTCAATTCGATCCTCTCCGGTGGCGGAGGCGGTATGCGCGGCGGATTCGGCGGCGGCGGTTCCCGGCGAGGAGGATTCGGTGGCGGATCCCGCGGTGGCGGGTTCGGCGGCGGAGGCTCTCGCGGCCGGCGCGGCGGGGGCCGCTTCTAGGCACGATCGATCACCACTCACACACCCAGACGGAAGGACACACCATGGCAAAGCAGTCCATCTTCGGACGCATCTCAACCCTCATGAAGGCGAACATCAACGCGATGCTCGACCAGGCCGAGGACCCGCAGAAGATGCTCGACCAGCTCGTGCGCGACTACACGAACAACATCGCGGATGCCGAGGCTGCCATTGCCGAGACGATCGGCAATCTGCGCCTTCTCGAGCGCGACCACCAGGAGGACCTCCAGTCGGCATCCGACTGGGGAAACAAAGCGCTTGCCGCCAGCCGCAAGGCCGACGAGTTCCGCGCTGCAGGCGACGCGGTGGACGCCGACAAGTTCGACAACCTCGCCAAAGTCGCGCTGCAGCGTCAGATCGCGGCCGAGAACTCGGCGAAGGCTGCTGCCCCGCAGATCGCCTCGCAGACCGAGGTCGTGAACAAGCTCAAGGACGGCCTCAACGGCATGAAGCAGAAGCTCGAGCAGCTCAAGGCCAAGTCGGCCGAGCTGGTTGCGCGTCAGAAGACCGCCGAAGCCCAGACGAAGGTCGTGGATGCCGTCAAGTCGATCGATGTCCTCGACCCGACCAGCGAGCTCGGCCGCTTCGAAGAGAAGGTGCGCCGCCAGGAAGCGATTGCGCAGGGCAAGACCGAGCTGGCGGCCTCGAGCCTGGATGCCCAGTTCGAGAGCCTCGAGGATCTCGGTGAGCTTACGGAGGTCGAAGCTCGTCTTGCCGCCCTGAAGTCAGGCGGCGCACCCAAGCCCGCCATCGAGGGCTGATCGAACCGGCCGATGGCTCACTTCGTCATCGCCCCGCAGTGGCAGGGCTCCGGATCGGCTCGCGCGATGCAGCTGATCGACGGCGCCGAAGCCATCGCGGGCGACCTTCCGGCTTCGGCCTGCACCCGGTTGG
>NZ_JASBSF010000347.1 GCF_030149085.1 Microbacterium sp.
GCCGCTGACTCGTCGTCGACGGGTTCTGCCGGCTCGTCGCAGGCCGCGTCATCCAGCGGCCGAGATTCCACAGCCTGACCCTGCCGCGTGGCGACCAGTTCCCTGCCGCAGGTGGGAGAGCCCAACCGGCCGCGCCGTGACCGGAGGATGTCGCTCGGGCAGCATCTGATCGAGTTGCGCAAGCGGCTCATGATCTCTGCCCTCGCGCTCGTTGTCGGCATGGTGGTGGCGTTCATCGTCACGGATCCGATCATTCGGCTGATCACGGTCCCGATCGTCGACGTCGCGGCTGCGCGTGGCATCGAAGCCAATGTCGAGGTCATGTTCACGACGGTCACGGGACCGTTCGACCTTCGCATCCGGATCGCATTCGCGATTGGCATCCTGATCTCGGCGCCGATCTGGCTCTGGCAGATCTGGGCTTTCATCATGCCGGGACTCACCCGCAAAGAGGTGGGTTACACGGCTGGGTTTGTGGGAGCAGCCGTGCCGCTGTTCTTCGCCGGAACCGTCGTGGGGTGGCTCGTGCTCCCGCATGTCGTGGAGATCATGGCGACGTTCGCGCCCACGGGCACCTCGTTGTTCTACGACGCGACGTATTACTACGACTTCGTTTTCAAGTTCCTCCTCGTGGTCGGGGTCTCTTTCGTGCTGCCCGTGTTCCTCGTGGCCCTGAACGTCGCGGGGGTCATGTCGGGCCGCGCCATCCTCAAGGGCTGGCGAGTGGCGGTGCTCGTTGCAACGTTGTTTGCCGCGGTCGCCACTCCCGCCGCTGATGCCGTGTCGATGGTGATGCTCGCGGGGATCTTGATCGTGCTCTTCTTTGCAGCGGCGGGTGTCTCGATGTTGTTCGACAGACGCAAGTCCAAGCGCCAATCATCCCTGCTGCCGCCTGAGGCTGCGGGGTGAGCGTTCCGAGCCCAGCGGAGCGATTTGCGCGGGCCGAGGCGGCCCGCGTGTATCCGGTCACGGCGGCGTTCGCCGACGATCAGCGGTTCGATCTCGATCCGTTCCAGATCGCCGGATGCCACGCGCTCGAGTCGGGTCGAAGCGTGCTCGTCGCCGCCCCCACGGGCGCGGGAAAGACCATTGTCGGCGAGTTCGCGATTCATCTGGCGATGCGGGAGCCCGCCGACAAGGCGTTCTACACGACGCCGATGAAGGCGCTCTCCAACCAGAAGTTCCGTGAGCTCGTGGATGTCTATGGTCCCGACGATGTGGGGCTTCTGACGGGCGATACCAACATCAATGGAAATGCCCGCGTCGTCGTCATGACGACCGAGGTGTTGCGCAACATGCTCTACGCGGGCTCGCCGGCGCTGCGCGACCTGCGCTATGTCGTCATGGACGAAGTCCACTACCTCGCCGACAGGTTCCGCGGTGCCGTGTGGGAAGAGGTCATCATCCATCTGCCGCCCGCGGTTCGTCTGGTCTCGCTCTCGGCAACGGTGTCGAACGCTGAGGAATTCGGTGACTGGCTCGACACCGTGCGCGGAGACACTGACGTCATCGTGTCGGAGACCCGACCCGTCCCGCTCGAGCAACACGTTCTGGTGCGCGGGGACCTCCTGCCACTGTTCGACGACCGTGCCGGCGTCGCGACGGCGCAGGTGAACCAAGAACTCATGCGTATCCGTTCGTTCAAGGGTCCGACCTACGAGAGCAACCGCCGCGTGCAGGCCAGTCGCAGCGCCGCCATGTCGGGAAGCCGCGGGCGCGACGGCCAGCATCGCCGGCCGCACAAGGGCGGTCACCGTCCCGTGCGGTCCGCGAACGCACAACGGATCGAACGGCTCGATCGCCCCGACGTGATCGAACTGCTCGCGCGATCCAATCTGCTTCCCGCGATCTTCTTCATCTTCAGCCGCGCCGGATGCGACGCTGCTGTGCAGCAGGTGCGTCGCTCCGGAGCACGCTTCACAACCCCCGAAGAGCGGGCGGAGATCCGGGCGATCGTCGAGGAACGCACTCGGACGCTGCTCGAGGAAGACCTCGCCGTGCTTGGATTCTGGGAGTGGCGTGAAAACCTGGAGCGGGGTGTCGCTGCACATCATGCGGGTCTTCTTCCGGCGTTCAAAGAGGTCGTCGAAGAGCTCTTCCAGCGCAAGCTCGTGAAGGTCGTCTTCGCGACCGAGACCCTCGCCCTGGGGATCAACATGCCGGCGCGAACGGTTGTGCTCGAAAAGCTCGAGAAGTTCAACGGCGAAGCGCGGGTCGCGATCACGTCGGGGGAGTACACGCAGCTCACGGGCCGCGCCGGACGCCGGGGGATCGACGTCGAGGGCCACGCCGTCGTCCAGTGGACCGAGGGACTTGACCCGCAGGCAGTGGCAGCATTGGCGTCCCGCCGTACGTATCCACTGAACTCCAGTTTCCGGCCGACGTACAACATGGCCGTCAACCTCATCGACCAGTTCGGCAGGGCCCGCGCGAGAGAGATTCTCGAGTCCTCGTTCGCGCAGTTCCAGGCCGACCGCGCTGTGGTGGGCCTGGCCCGGCAGGTGAAGGATGCTGAGGAGTCGCTCGCGGGCTACGCCAAGGCGATGAGCTGCGACAAGGGCGACTTCGCCGAGTATTCGGGCATCCGTCGCGAGTTGAGTGATCTCGAAAAGCTCAATCGCAAGGACGCCAATGCCTCCCGCCAGACGCGCGACAAGCGTCAGCGCGAGATCAGTGAGCTGCGCCGGCGCATGCAGCGGCATCCGTGCCACCAGTGTCCGGACCGGGAGCATCACGCCCGGTGGGCAGAGCGGTACTGGAAGCTCGATCGCACCGTCGAGCGCCTTCGTAGCCAGATCGACGCGCGCACGGGAACTGTCGCTCGGGTCTTCGATCGGATCGTCGACGTTCTGGCCAGTCTCGACTATGTGCGCGTCGACGCAGACGGTGCCGCGACACTCACGCCG
>NZ_JASBSF010000349.1 GCF_030149085.1 Microbacterium sp.
GTAGACGACGTCCTGGATGACCGCGAGGCCCGCGGCGTGGGCGGCGTCCACGAACCGCTGGTAGGCGGCGGGGCCGCCGTAAGCCTCGTGGACGGTGTACCAGAGCACGCCGTCGTAGCCCCAGTTCCAGACGCCGTTGAAGCCGTTGACCGGCAACAGCTCTACGTGGGTGACGCCCAGGGAGACGAGGTGATCGAACCGCTCGATCGCGGCATCCAGCGTGCCCTCGGGCGTGAAGGTACCGACGTGCAACTCGTAGATCAGCCCGCCCGCGAGCTGTCGCCCGGTCCAGGACCGGTCGCTCCATGCGAAGGCGCTGGTGTCAAAGAATGCGGATGCCTCGTGCACTCCGCGCGGTTGCCGACGCGACCGCGGATCGGGCCGCAGCGCGTCACCGTCGCCGAGGACAAAGCCGTATTCGTCGCCGTCCACAAGCTCAACGTCAGCCGTCCACCACCCGCGCTCGCCCGCGGCCATCTCCAGATCCGGATGCCCCTGCCGACGCATCCGCACTCGCTCCGCTCGGGGCGCCCAGACCTCGATCATGCTTCCTCCGCTTCGCTGAGACCCGAGACACCGGATCCTGCGTGAGACACCCCGTCACGCTCGGTGTCTCGGCGCGCGTCGGGTGTCTGACGTGTCAGGAGCGCGACAGGCAGCGCGCTCAGCACCTCCGCCAGCGGCAACTCTCCGCCGGGATACGCCCGGCCCGTCAGCGCATCGGTCCAGGTGCCGCCCGGAATCAGCATCCGGGTGTCGCCCCAGCCGCCGCGTGCCGCCAGTCCCACCGGCAGCCGGGTCGCAATGGCGATCGCCCCGCCCCGGTCGAAAGCTATCGCGTGCCCGGATGCCGAACCCAGCAGCTCGACGGGCAGGTAGCGCGTGAAAAGCTCGGGCCGGTCTCGGCGCATCCGCAGCACGCGGGAGGTAACGAAAAGCTTCGCGGCCCCGGAGGCGTCGATCGCCGGAACATTCCCCTCAGTCGCAGCACGGTCGAGGTCCGCCAGCATCGCTGCGCGCTGTGCGAAGTCGACGGCGCGACGGTTGTCGGGGTCTACCAGTGAGGTCTCCCACAGCTCCGAGCCCTGGTACACGTCGGGAACCCCGGGACCTGCCACCTGCACGAGCTTCGCCGACAGCGAGTTGCTCCAGCCCGGCTGCGCGACCTCGTCGACGAAAGCCTCAACGAGCTCCCGCGCGGGACCGTACGCGGCATCCACGACGGCGTGCATCCGGCGCTCGAAGTCGGCATCCGGGTTCCACCAGGTCGTCACCTCTGCCGCTTCCCGCGCTGCCTTCTCAGCGTAGGCGTGCAGGCGCTCGGGGGTCGCGGGCCATGAGCCGATGATCGCCTGCCACAGCAGGGAGTCGAACGGCCCGTGCCCCGTCGAGGCGAGGGCCCGCAGCTCTTCGAGCACGGCGGCCCAGCGATGCGGGATCTCGGCGAGCACCGACAGGCGGGCCCGCACATCCTCGCCGCGTTTGGTGTCGTGCGTCGAGAGCGACGTCATGGACCGAGGGCGCTGCGCCTGCCGGCGGGCGAAGGCATGGTGGAAGCCCTCCACAGTCAGCGAGAAAACCGACGGATCCCCACCGACCTCGGTGAGGGTGCCCAGGCGCGTGGCGCGATAGAACGCGGTGTCTTCGACGCCCTTGGCCATCACGGGGCCCGTCGTCTGCTGGAAGCGGCGGGCCACCTCGAGCGTCGGGTCGGCCAGCAGCGGCGACAGTGCACCGATCGTCTCGGCGAGGTCGGGGCGCCGAACGGATGCCTCAGCGAGCGCTTCGTCGAGCGCCTCCCGCCCCGCGGGAAGGTAGGAGCGGTAAACGGGGAAGCAGGCGAGGATCTCAGCGAGGGCGTCCGCGGCATCCGAGTCGGCGAGCGCCGCCTGCTCCGGCAGGCACCGCACGAGGCGACCGATCTCGCTGCGCTGAATCGTGTCGGCGATCATTCGCTTGGTCGCATGGATCAGATCGGGCCAGGGCTGCGCGGGCGGCAGGCCGGTAGCGCTGCGCAGCCGCTCATCGAGCGCGTCGAGCGCCCCCTCGCCGTCGGGGTCGATGAGGACGCGGTCGATCTCGGCCATGGCGTCGTACCCGGTGGTGCCGTCGGTGTCCCACGAGGCCGGCAGGAGCTCCGGATGCGGCGTCGCACTGTGCTCGAGGATCTTCTCGACCAGCGTGTAGCGGCGGCCGGTGAGGGCGCCAAGTCGTTCGAGGTAGCCGCCGGGATCGACGAGCCCGTCGGGGTGATCGATGCGCAGGCCATCGGCCAGCCCGTCCCGGAACCACCGCGCCACCTCTTCGTGGGCCTCGTCGAACACGACAGGGTCCTCGACGCGGGCTCCGGCAAGGGTCGAGACCGCGAAGAAGCGCCGATAGTTCAGCTCGGATGCCTCGAGCTGCCAGAACATGAGCTCGAAGTGCTGGCGGGCGAGAACCTGGCGAACGGCATCCGGGTACGACGTCGCCTCCGCCGGTGCAGTCGCCTCGGCGAGCGGGAACTCGTGGTCGAAGTACCGCACCGTGCCGTACGGAGCCCGGGCCGTGGGCTTCGGATCCACCCGAATCTCCATCGCATCGATGACCTCGTCGGCCTCCGATCCGAGCACGGGAACCCGCACCTTGCCGCCACCGAACTCCCAGTCGATGTCGAACGCTGCCGCATACCGCGAGCTTCTGCCCCGAAGCAGCACGTCCCACCACCAGGGGTTCTCGACTGGCACCGCGATCCCCATGTGGTTGGGGACCGTATCGATGAGGATGCCGAGCCCGGCCGCCCGCGCGGCCGCGGCAAAACGTTCCAGACCCTCCGCTCCGCCGCGAGCAGGATCAACCCGCGTCGGGTCGACGACGTCATAGCCGTGGTCGGATCCCGGGGTCGACTTCAGCAACGGCGAGAGATAGGCCCACCCCACGCCGAGATCACGCAGGTATCCGGTCACGCCGGCGGCGGCATCCAGGTCGAACGCGGCGCGGATCTGCAGGCGGTACGTCGACGTGGGATGCATCACTACCTCGGCAGTTCTTCCTTGGGGGCAGCTCCCGGGACTTCGTCCATCTGGACTGTTCCGGCCGCCAGCGACGCGGCGACGAATCTGTCGACCTCGACCTCTTCTTCGACGTGCTCGCACAGCACGACCACCGACTTCGCCGCGAGCTCCAGCGCAGCCCCGGGATGGACGGGCTCGGTGTTCGCGAGGGTTCCCGCCGTGTCGACCAGCACATCCCAGTTGGGGCTGAAATCGACATCCGGCAGCGTGAACTCAACCGGCTCGTCGCCGGCGTTGAACAGGATGAGGAAGTGCGCGTCGGTAATCGGTTCGCCACGGCGATCCCGTTCACGGATGCCATTGCCGTTGAGGAACACCCCGATCGACCGCCCGAACCCGGAGTCCCAATCTTCCGGCTGCATCTGCGTGCCGTCTGGGCGCAGCCACACGATGTCGGGGATCCGCTCGACCTCTTCACGGCGCACCGGGCGGCCATCGAAGAAGCGACGACGCCGGAACGTGGGGTGATCGCGGCGCAGCCGGGCCAACGCGGCGGTGAAGTCGATCAGGCTCGCGTCGACGTGCTCCCAGTCGATCCAGGTGATGTCGTTGTCTTGCGCGTAACCGTTGTTGTTCCCTCGCTGCGTGCGGCCGAGCTCATCGCCGTGCAGGAGCATGGGCACACCCTGCGACAGCAGCAGCGTCGCGATGAAGTTGCGCTGCATCCGCTCGCGCAGTTCATTGATCTGGGGGTCGTCGGTGGGGCCCTCGACACCGAAGTTCATCGACCGGTTGTCATCGGCACCGTCGCGGCCGTCCTCGCCGTTGGCGTCGTTGTGCTTCTGCTCGTATGAGACGAGGTCGCGCAGGGTGAACCCGTCGTGCGCCGTGACGAAGTTGATGGATGCCACCGGCCAGCGACCCGAGTGGGCATAGAGGTCGCTCGACCCGGTGAGCCGAGAGGCGAACTCACCGAGCGCCTGCGGCTCGCCCCGCCAGAAGTCCCGGACGGTGTCGCGGTACTTACCGTTCCACTCGGTCCACTGCGGGGGGAAGTTCCCGACCTGGTAGCCGCCGGGGCCGACATCCCAGGGCTCGGCGATGAGCTTGACCTGACTGACCACCGGATCTTGCTGCACGAGCTCGAAGAAGGTGGCGAGCCGGTCGACGTCATAGAACTCTCGGGCGAGGGTCGCGGCGAGGTCGAAACGGAATCCGTCGACATGCATCTCGAGCACCCAGTACCGCAGCGAGTCCATGATCAGCTGCAGCGCGTGCGGGTTGCCGACGTTCAGGCTGTTGCCTGTGCCGGTGTAGTCGGTGTAGTACCGCTTGTCGTCATTTTCGAGTCGGTAGTACGCCTCGTTGTCGATGCCGCGGAACGAGAGCGTGGGTCCCAGGTGGTTGCCCTCGGCGGTGTGGTTGTAGACGACATCCAGGATGACCTCGATACCGGCCTCGTGCAGGGCCCGCACCATCCCCTTGAACTCCTGCACCTGCTGTCCGCGCTGGCCTGAGGACGCGTACGTGTTCTGTGGCGCGAGGAAGGCGATGGTGTTGTAGCCCCAGTAGTTCGAGAGGCCTTTCTCTTCCAGCATCGAGTCGTTGATGAACTGGTGCACCGGAAGCAGCTCGATCGCCGTGACGCCGAGCCGCTTCAGGTGCTCGATGATCAGCGGATGCGCGATCGCACTGTAGGTCCCGCGGATCTCATCCGGAATATCGGGATGCCGCATCGTCAGTCCCTTGACGTGGGCTTCGTAGATGAAGGACTCCGAGTAGGGGATGCGGAGCGGTCGATCACCCCCCCAGTCGAAGAAGGGGTTGATGACGACGCCCTTCATCATCTCGGCCGCGGAGTCGTCGTCGTTGCGGGAGTCTGGGTCGCCGAAGGTGTATCCGAAGACCGACTGCCCCCAGGTCACCTGCCCGTCGACAGCTTTGGCATAGGGGTCCAGGAGCAGCTTGTTGGGGTTGAATCGCTTGCCGCTGGCGGGGTCATACTCGCCGTGCACGCGGTAGCCGTAGCGCTGGCCCGGTGCGATGTTCGGGAGGTACGCGTGCCAAACGTAGGCATCGACCTCGAGCATGTCGACGCGTGTCTCACGCCCCCGCTCACCGAACAGGCAGAGCTCGACGCGCTCAGCACCCTCACTGAAGAGGGCGAAGTTGGTTCCGTTCCCATCGAAGGTCGCACCCAACGGATACGCCGACCCTGGCCATGTTTGCACGGCACCCCTTCCCGGTGGGATTCCACCCTAGTCGAGCACCCCGGACTCGGTTCCGGTGTCACGGATGAACAGTTGGGGGTTGCGTGGACCCGCGATGTATGACATCGGAGCCCAGTGCGGTTCAGACCTGGAGCGTGCGAGGCGGCGCGGGACGGATGCCGTGCACCTGGCGGTGCAGGCGCTGCATCCGCTCGTCGAGCTCTGCGGCGCTTGCCGCGGCATCCTTCAACTCCGCAAGCAGGGTCTCGGGAACCTGGCGATCGAACTTGTAGTAGATCTTGTGCTCGAGGCTCGCCCAGAAGTCCATCGCGATCGTGCGGAACTGGACTTCGACCGGCACGTCGACGCGACCGGTGGAGAGGAACACCGGAACCCGCACGATGGCGTGCAGGCTCTTGTAGCCGTTGGGTTTCGGGTCGGCGATGTAGTCCTTGACCGAGTGCACCTCGATGTCGTCCTGCTGCGTGAGCAGGTCGAACAGGCGGTACGTGTCCGCCACGAAGCTGCAGGTGACCCGGATGCCGGCGATATCGGTGATGTGCGTGCGGATCGACTCGAAGTCGCCGTCGATGCCCTTCCGACCAACCTTGGCGACGAGACTGTCGGCGGATTTCACGCGACTGGAGATGTGCTCGATCGGGTTGTAGTCGTGCAGCTGCAGGAACTCGTCGCGCAGGATCTCGACCTTCGTCTCGATCTCCTTCAGACCAAATTGGTAGGGCAACAGGAACCGTTGCACTTCGTCGCGGGCAGCGCGCAGTTGCGAGAGCGAGACGGTTACTTCATCGGAAGCGAGGTCTGGGAGTTGCGGGGTCGCAGGGTGCATGGCCGACGCGTGACTCATGCCCTCAACCTACGAAGCGCGGGTACGAGATCGCTGTGAGCCTGGCATCCGGTCTGAGGGTTGGCGGCGCGTCACAGCGAGAAGTCCGCGCGTTTCGCTCTCGTAAAATCATCGCCGCGCGCTTGGTTCTCGGGGTGCGGGCCTGGTTCGATAACCAAAGTTGGTCAAACGTCCAACTTTGGTCGGACTCCTCCCAGCCGAACCGAAGGAACACGATGCTCACGCACATTGATGAACGGGTCCTCGCGGCCATCAACCTGCACGCCGTCCTGGGCGCGCTCCCCCGTCTGATCGAGCTCTCCCCGGATGCTGCGCGTCTGCTGGCCCGCGAGACGAGCAGGCCGACCACACTCTCGCTGTCCGCGCCAGGCGGCCTGCGCGCGCACTACCGATTCGAGCGGAGCGGGATCACCTCACTCACCGAGCGCGAGGGGCGCGGTCCCACCCTGATGTTCCGCTCGGCCGCGCACCTCAACGCCGTCATCGCGGGCACGGCGCAGCCGATCCCGGTCGCAGGTCCCGCCGGCATCCGCTTCCTCACGCGCGTGTTCACGCCGCTGACCGAGATGCTGGCCCGGATGCTTCGCCCGAGCGAGGATGACTTCGCCGATCCGGTGTTCGCCGAGCGCAGCACTCTGCTCACGCTCGATGTCGCGGCCCACGCGATCGCGGTCGTCGCCAACGAAGACCTCAGTGGCAAGTTCTCGGCAGCCCACATGCCCGACGGCGATCTCGATTTCGAGGTGGGTGACGACATCCGCTACCGCTTCGAAGTCCAGGGCCACCGCGTGCGCGTCGACCCCGACCACAGCGATGCACCGCGCGCGGCGCTGCGCTTTGCCGACCTCGACGTGGCAGGCGGCATCCTCTCGGGCCGCGAGAGCGCGCTGGCCTGCGTCTGCGATGGACGCCTGCAGATGCGCGGCTTCATCCCTCTCATCGACAACACCAGCCGCATCCTCGACCGTGTCGGCACCTACCTCGGAGCGTGACAGCATGACCACCCCCACCCTGACGGCACCGAACTCCTACGCCAAGAGCCAGGAGATCTTCGACAGAGCTGTCCGCGTGATCCCCGCGGGAGTTCCCGGACACCTCGGCCCGAGCGAAGGATGCTTCATCCCCCGCACCGCCTTCCCCCTCTTCTCGGAGCGCGCGGAGGGCACTCGGTTCTGGGATGTCGATGGCAACGAGTTCATCGACTACATGTGCGGCTACGGCCCCAATGTCCTCGGCTATGGCGATCCTGATGTCGCCGCCGCAGCTCGGGCGCAGGCCGCGAAGGAGGATGTCGTCTCGATTCCCTCCTCGATCATGGTCGACTTCGCCGA
>NZ_JASBSF010000356.1 GCF_030149085.1 Microbacterium sp.
GGCGAGAAGATCGCGATCACCAGCGACAAGCCGCAGACCACCCGGCGCGCCATTCGCGGCATCCTGAACCGCCCCGGCGGGCAGATCGTGATCGTCGACACCCCCGGTCTGCACCGCCCGCGCACGCTCCTCGGTCAGCGCCTGAACGATCTTGTCGAAGAGGTCCTCGGGGATGTCGACGTGATCGCCTTTTGCGCTCCGGCGACCGAGAAGGTCGGGCCCGGAGATCGGCGGATCGCCGAGTCCCTGGACGGTTACGCCTCGGCGAAGAAGATCGCCCTGGTGACCAAGACCGATGCCGCATCCCGCGATCAGATCACGGAGCGGCTCATGGAGGTCGACGCCCTGCGCGAGGACTGGGCGGCCGTCATTCCGCTCTCGGCGGTCACAGCCGATCAGCTCGGGGTTCTGGCTGACGAGATCCTGAAGATGCTCCCCGAAGGCCCGGCCCTCTACCCCGACGACGTCGTCACGGACGAGGCCGATGACGACCGGATCGCCGAGATCATTCGGGAGGCCGCGCTCGATGGCGTGCGCGACGAGTTGCCGCACTCCATCGCGGTCGTCGTTCAGGATGTCGAACCGCGCGAGGACTCCGACCTGATCGACGTGTATGCCGACATCGTGGTCGAACGCGACAGTCAGAAGGCGATCATCATCGGCAAGAAGGGGTCGCGACTCGCACGCGTCGGCGCCGCTGCCCGCGAACAGATCGAGCCACTGCTTGGATCCCGCGTCTTCCTGTCACTGCACGTCAAGGTAGCCAAGGACTGGCAGCGCGACCCGAAGCAACTCGGCCGTCTCGGTTTCTGACCCTTACGTGCGAATCCCGCCTCAGCCGATCGGTCTGAGAGCTGACTGGACGATGACGACGCCGTCGCCGTATTCGGCATCCGCGGCATCCTGCAGGGTGCCGTCATCCCAGATCACCTGCGCCCACACGTAGCCATCCTGCGTCCAGGTCGCAAGCAGCAGATCACCGAGCTCGGTCGGCAGCTCACGTGCGATCTCGTCGAGCTCTGCGACTGGCGTTTCGCCCGGGACTCCTCCCGTCGGGTCCTCTGGGCGAATCGGATCGTAGAGCGCAAGCATGATCGGCGGTTGGGTGGCGGTGAAGACCTCGCCGTCGAACGTTCCGAAGACGGCATAGGTGCCCCACCGCGTGTGGCCCGACTCCTCGAACCCGTCGACACCTTCCCAGCTCCAGCCCATGAGCGGCAACCCGTCGCACTGCGGCGGGTAGGACTCGGCGATCGGGCCGAGGCAGAGAGTCACATCCCCAGCGACATCCAGCACAGTTCCCGTGCCGACCACTTCGCCGTCCGGCGGGCTGATTTGTGTGGTCGACAGCGAGCCACCGGATGCACCGGACCCGCTGGCGCATCCGGTGGTGATCAGCAGGAGCGACGCAGCGGCGAGCGCGGCAGTACCGAGACGAGCAGTGATCCTCATACCCATACTGTGTCGAGCGCGAACCAAACGTCTCACGGATCAGGGGACGAATTGCTGATAACATCGCGGTATGCGTGCACTCTCGCTTCTTCTTAGCTGCCGCGGCGGGGCAAACTAGGGCCTACCTCGTCGCGGAGCTTCGTGTCGGCCCGTTCACCTCGAGCCAGAAGCAGGAAGAAGCGACACCATGAAGAACACTCAGCAGCCGTCGGGGATGCCGACGCACAAGTACGTTCCTTATCACGAGCAGATCCGCGTGTCGGTTCCCGACCGCACGTGGCCCGACGCGAAAATCACCCAGGCACCGCGCTGGTGCGCCGTAGACCTGCGCGATGGTAACCAGGCGCTCATCGACCCGATGAGCCCCGAGCGCAAGCGGATCATGTTCGATCTGCTGGTGAAGATGGGCTACAAAGAGATCGAGGTGGGCTTTCCGTCCGCGAGCCAGACGGACTTCGACTTCGTGCGTCACCTGATCGAAGACGACGTCATCCCCGACGACGTGACTATCCAGGTTCTGACGCAGGCGCGCGAGCACCTCATTGAGCGCACCTACGAATCGATCCGCGGCGCGAAGCGCGCGATCGTGCACCTCTACAACTCGACGAGCATCCTGCAGCGCGATGTCGTGTTCCGCACCGACAAGCAGGGGATCATCGACATCGCCCTCGAAGGTGCTCGCCTGTGCCGCAAGTTCGAGGCGACGGTTCCGGGCACGGAGGTGTTCTACGAGTACTCGCCTGAGAGCTACACCGGCACCGAGCTCGAGTTCGCCGTCGATGTGTGCAACCAGGTTCTCGAGATCTTCGAGCCGACGCCTGAGCGGAAGGTCATCATCAATCTGCCGGCGACGGTCGAGATGGCAACGCCGAACGTCTACGCCGACTCCATCGAATGGATGAGCCGCCACCTGAACCACCGCGAGAACGTCCTGATCTCGCTGCATCCGCATAATGACCGCGGCACGGCGATCGCGGCTGCCGAGCTCGGCTACATGGCCGGGGCCGACAGGATCGAGGGCTGCCTGTTCGGTAACGGCGAGCGCACCGGAAACGTCGACCTGGTCGCGTTGGGGATCAACCTGCTGACGCAGGGGGTGGACCCTCAGATCGACTTCAGCGACATCGACCAGGTCAAGCGCACCGTCGAGTACTGCAACCAGTTGCCCGTGCATGAGCGCAGTCCCTGGGCTGGCGACCTCGTCTTCACCGCCTTCAGCGGGTCGCACCAGGATGCGATCAAGAAGGGCTTCGAGTCGATGGATGCCGCCGCCGCGGCGCAGGGCGTCGGCGTCGATGAGTTGGTATGGGCTGTGCCCTACCTGCCGATCGATCCGAAGGATCTCGGCCGCTCGTACGAGGCCGTCATCCGCGTGAACTCGCAGTCCGGCAAGGGTGGCGTTGCGTACCTCTTGAAGACCGACCACGCCTTGGACCTGCCGCGTCGACTGCAGATCGAGTTCTCGGGCGTCGTGCAGGCAAAGACGGATGCCGAGGGCGGCGAGGTCACGAGCGACCAGATCTGGTCGATCTTCACCGACGAATACCTGCCGAGCACGGTTGCCGACGAGCGCTGGGGCCGGTTCGAGTTGCTCTCGACGCGCACCGAGAGCGACATGACCGGTGACGTCGTCCTCGACGTACGGCTGCGTGATGGTGATTCGGAGATCTCGGCTCGCGGGAACGGGAACGGACCGGTTGCCGCGTTCTTGGCGGTGCTGCGCGAACAGGGGTTCGACGTCACCGTGTACGACTACGTCGAGCATGCTCTCAGCGCCGGCGGTGATGCCCAGGCCGCGGCCTACGTCGAATTGCAGGTCGAAGGCGAGCGCCTGTGGGGTGTCGGTATCGACGGCGACATATCGACGGCGTCACTCAAAGCCATCGTCTCGGGCGTGAACCGTGCGATCCGCGTCCGCGAGGAGTCCGGAACTCTCGCGGCCGTCTGACAGCCGAGTGCACGCGGGGGTGGCCGGTCAGCCGGTTGCCCCCGCGTCGCCGTTGTCAGCAGCTCTGGTGCCGCCGACGACGGTGATCGCGGAGGTCTCGACGGCGACCTTCCGGCGGTAG
>NZ_JASBSF010000373.1 GCF_030149085.1 Microbacterium sp.
GCCGCGCCCACCGGCGAAGGTTACGATTGTGCAACGACCGACGAGGCGCCGCGTATCCGACGAGGCGGCGCGCCCACAGGCGGAGGGGGCGGTATGACCGAGAGCGTCATCGGCGAGGATCAGGTCGCCCCGGGAAGCCCGCGGGTTGCCGTGGAGCGATTCGCCGAGGTCACCGACGCGATCCTCGGGGCTATCACGTCCGTGATCGACGGTAAGCCGGAGGCAGCTCGCAGTGCGCTCATCTGCCTGCTTGCCGAGGGGCACCTCCTCATTGAGGATGTGCCCGGCGTCGGCAAGACGATGCTCGCTCGAGCGCTGGCAGCATCCATCGATGCCGCCGTGCGACGCATCCAGTTCACTCCCGATCTGCTCCCGGGCGACGTCACCGGCGTTTCGGCCTTCAACCCCATCGATCGTGAGTTCGAGTTCAAGCCCGGAGCGGTGTTCGCCAACATCGTGATCGCCGACGAGATCAACCGCTCCTCCCCGAAGACGCAGTCCGCGCTTCTGGAAGCGATGGAAGAGCGGCAGGTCACCGTCGACGGCCACACGCACCTCGTGCCGCATCCGTTCCTGGTCGTTGCCACCCAGAACCCTCTCGAAATGGAGGGGACCTACGCTCTTCCCGAAGCGCAGCGTGACAGGTTCACGATGCGGATTTCGATGGGGTACCCGGATGCTCGCGCCGAAACGCTCATGCTCCGTCAGCGTGAGACCGTGAACCCGCTCGAATCCGTGCGCCCCGTCGTCACGACCCACGAGGTGGCGGAGTTGATCGTGGCGGCGCGACACATCCACGTGGCGCCGGCCATCGAGGAATACACCGTTTCCCTCGCTCAGGCGACCCGCGCTCACCCTGACCTGAAACTCGGCGCGAGCCCGCGCGCGACGCTGCAGCTGGTGCGAGCCGCCAAGGTGGCGGCCGCGCTGGAGGGCCGATCGTTTGTCATTCCCGACGACATCACCGGCCTGCTGCATCCGGTGTTCGCCCACCGCCTGATCGCCACCCGTGCAGCCGGCGGCGCCCATCACGGCGAGGCAGCGGTAGCGGGCGCCCTCGATCAGATCGCGGCAAGCGCCCGCGTCCCCCTCGCCTCGCGCCGGTGACATGCACTGGTGGCCGTTCACGCTTCGGGGCACCGGCGCCCTGATCCTTGCGATCGCCTCGTTCGTGATCGCGGGCGAGACCGGCGTTGTCGAGCTCATGTTCTTCGGTGTCCTCATGGCAGTACTGTGCGCCGGGAGCCTCACATCGCTCTGGTTTCGGGCAGCTCCCGCCGCCACACCCCGACGGATCGTCCCTGACGTCTCGACGGTCGGCAAACCCACGACGGTCACGGTCACGCTACGACCGCCGAACCGCATGATGGGCAGATCGGGGCGGTGGCACGAACTCGCCGACCCGGTCTTCATCGGCGAACTCGAGGGTGATCTGACGTGGAGCGGAGCCGAGCGCGTCGCGACGGTGACCTACAGCGTGACGCCCAGCATGCGCGGCACCCACTCTCTCGGCCCGCTGCGGGTGGTCACCGAAGACCCCTTCGGGCTGGCCCGTCGTGCGGTGCGGGTTGTCGATGCCGAATCGGTCAGGGTCGCTCCCGCGCAGGTCGAGGTGACCGCGCTGCGCGCGATGACGGCGACTGCCGGAGGCGCGCTCCACGCCACCCACACCCAGCGAGGCCATGGCGTGGACAACCTGCTGGCACGGCCCTACCAGCCGGGAGACTCGATGCGCCGCATCCACTGGCGCGCATCAGCTCACCACGACGGCCTCATGGTGCGCCAGGAAGAGAACGAAGCAGCACCGGATGCCGTCGTCGTTCTCGACCGGGACGACGCGCGCTGGGGCGCTGGGGCAGCTACTGCGCCTGGGCAGGATCCCGCTTTCGAGGCGGCAGTTGTCACGACCGTGTCGGCTGTGGCGCAACTCTCGCGCGACGGCTACACCGTCAGCGTCCTCGACAGCGACGGAACCGCTCTCCACGAGCCCATCGAACCGGGCGAGAAGGCACTCCTCGACGCGTTCGCCGCGGACTGTGCAACGATCGTCGCGGGAACCGGGCACAACATCCATGACTTGCCGCGCGCCTTCGCTCGAGTCGGTAGTGGCCCGATCGTGATCATCACCGGCACCGTCTCTGAGGCTGATGTCGCCGCCCTCGCCCCCATCGGTGCGCACACGACCCTGCCGATTCTGCTGGCCACCGGCGCCAGCACCGACGCCTTCGACCGAGCAGCGGAGTTGGGGTGGCGCGTTCAGGCCATTCGGGCGGGACCCGAGATGCCCGGATGGTGGGACGACGCACGAGATCAAGGCGACAAGCGATGAGGTGGTCGACACGATGGCGAGCCGCCCGCAGCGCCCGCCGCCGGGGGATGCGAAGCGGACGCTCGGACGCCCTGCTGACCATCGGTGTGATGATCGGGGTCGTTGCCGCGCTCCTACCGGTAACCCGGGTCATCGCGCCCGGCGCCTGGATCTGGGGAACCCTCGCACTGTCGGCGGCCATCATGGTCACAGGGTTTTTGCTTCGCCGCACCCGGATGTCGGCGATCGGCATCAGCGCCGTCGAGCTGGCGCTCACGATCGGCGTGGTCACCGTGGTGTTTCTGCGGGAGACCGCTCTGTGGGGAATCATCCCGGTCTTTGCGAGCGTGAATCAGGCAGCGGGCCTCGTGGCGACGGCATCCGAGGAGATCTTCTACAGCGCGGCCCCCATGGTCCCCACTCCGGCGTTGAGCTTCTTGGTCGTCGGGGCGGCCGGCCTGTTCACGATTGCCGTGGATCACATCGCGTTGACAGCGCGGATGCCACTCCTGGCCGGTGTCGCCCTGTTCACGGTGTCGTTGATTCCTGCGCTCGCGGTGCCCAGCGCCGTCAACCTCTGGTCGTTCGCGCTACTGGCAGCAGCCGTGCTGCTGATGCTTCGCGCCGAGACGCGCGGCCGGGAGCCTCGGGGAGGACGTGCAAGCGGCGCCTCCGCTGTCGCAGCAGGTATCGGCGCGCTCGCGCTCGTCGCGACCCTCCTGATCACTCCCTCCCTCCCCCAGCCAGGCCCCCGGGTTGCGTCCGGGAGCGGGACCGCCGGGATCGATGCATCCCTCTCACTCGGGCAGGATCTGCGTCGCCCCGAGCAGATCGAGGTCCTGCGGATGCGCTCGACCGCGCCGCTGCCTCCGTACCTGCGCGTGGCAACGCTCAGCGAGTTCACCGGCGCCGTCTGGGAACCCGACCGCACGTGGTCGCTTCCCTTGGAAGGCGGAGCCGCGTTCGGCGATGTCGAAACCGGTCCCGGCATCGAGGTGGCCGACTACTCCACGACTGTCGAGATCACCGACCTCTCCGCATCCTGGCTTCCGGTGCCCTTCCCTGCTGTGGGAGTCGAAGGCCTGTCGGGTTCGTGGAACGTGATGCCGCTGAACCGGACGGTCGTGGGCGAGAACGGAGCGACGCAGGGGCAGTCGTATGTCGTCGAGACCCGCGTTCCCGAACCGACCCTCGACCAGATCCGTGCAGCGGATGCCAACCCTGACCGGGTTCGGGACACGGCATCCGCTCTGCCCGACAACCTCCCCGAGATCATCGCCCAGACCGCGCGAGAGATCACCGCCGGCACCACGAACGACTATGACGCGCTGATCGCGATGCAGTCCTGGTTCCGCGGATCGGACTTCCGGTACTCGCTCGACGCCCCGGTCGAGCAGGGGTTCGACGGGTCAGGCGCTGACGCCGTAGCGGCATTCCTCGAGGTGAAGTCCGGGTACTGCGTGCACTACGCGTCGGCGTTCGCACTCATGGCGCGAACCCTCGATATGCCCTCGCGGATCGTGGTCGGCTATCTGCCCGGCGTCAACACGAGCACTGTCATTGACGGGCAGAACGTGCGGTCGGTGCTCAGCGGACAGCTTCACGCGTGGCCAGAGGTGTACTTCGACGGGATCGGCTGGGTCGCGTTCGAGCCGACCAACAGTCTCGGGACGGCGACGCGGTTCGGATCGGCCACGGATGCCGCCCAGAACGAGGCTGCCAACCCCACGCCGACCGCGTCATCCGCCCCGTCGGCGACGCCGCAGCCCACGCGATCGGCCCTCTCCGAGAACCTCGACACCCCGAACGCCTCGGTTCCCCTTCCTCTGCAGCGGAACCTTGCGGCCTTGGGGTGGGGAGCCTTCACCCTCGGGCTACTCGCTCTGCTGGCGGCGCCGGGTGTCGTGGCTGAGCTGCGCCGGCGGCGGTTGCTTGCTTCGGCCGCGCGCGGCGATGCGGTGGCCGCATGGGCAGTCGTTCGGGATGCGGCGGTAGATCTCGGCATCCGGGTGGCAGGTAGCGACACCCCGCGGATGCTCGGGGACCGGCTCGTGCGGGAGCACGGCGTTGATGCGACCGCCATGTCTGTGCTCGTGTCGGCTATCGAACGAGAGTCGTATGCACTGTCCGGTGCTCGCACGGTGTCGAGGCAGCGGCCCGGCGACGGCGGGACCGAGCGCGGGACGCTCGCCCAGGCGGCTCGAGAGGTTCGCGGTCAGGTGATGCTGGCGGCCTCTCCTGCGCGACGCTCGATCGCCCTGGTTGCGCCTCGGTCGCTCGTGTTCGGCCTGTTCACCCGCGGCTAGACGAAAAAGCCCTGAGCCGCGACCCGTTCGTGAACGGGTCGCGGCTCAGGACAATGGCGGTGACGGTGGGATTTGAACCCCTATCGCAGGTCAACGAATGCCGGCTCGACCGGCGAGATCGGCGTGATTCCGCGGAAGTTCGGCACATGTGCGCACAGTCGAAAACACGCGCGCGCAGATATTCCGTTACCGCTGCGTTACCGCTGGCCCTCGGTCATCGACCGAAGCCACCGCGCTCGTCGTCGCTTGCGCCCGTCAGCATCTGAACAGCGCTCTTCGGGGACCCGTCGAGTGCGCGCAACTCCTCGAGCGCAGCCCTCTGGATCTCGTCGCGGTTTCGCTCGAAATTCTCGCCGCGCAGCATCTGTCCGATGCTACGCGTCGCTCTCCAGAGCCTCGCGGACCTTCTGCGCGAAGCCAGGAACTCCGCTTCGTGAAAGCCGATCAAGCAGCTGGGTGAGCTCCACGGGTGGCTGACGCATAGCGGCCGCCTGTTCCGTCACGATCCGGCAGGCACCCCGCGGCGAGAGATCGAACTGATCCAGGAGGAACGCGTCGGTCCGGATGGCCTCAAGCCCCAGCGGAGCGAGTACGGAGTCTGGGAAGTCCTTCACGTTCTCGGTGACAATGAGGTCGGCCCTGCCGAGAAGTGCGGCCGCCACAACGTGGGCATCGTTCGGGTCGGGCAGTTCGATGCCCTTGGCGAGCGGCTCCCAGCCTTCGACGAGCGCATCGTCAAAGGCTTCGTTCATTGATCGAAACCGGCTACGGAACCGGCTCGGATCGACATCCGGGTGAATGCGCTCGAGCGCTCGGAGCGCTTCGACGAGGACATTCTGCGACCAGACCGGGCGAAACGCACCCGCGTCAGCCATCCGGAGCATGGTGTCACACGGCGCAAGGGGCACGATCACACACGCATCGAGGAATGCCGTGAACCGCGCCACCGCTACGACTGCTTCCGCGCCTCAGCCAACGCCTCTTTATAGGCGTCCGCATCGACGTCATATAGCCCGTCCTCGTCCGCTTGCCGGGTGAGCTCGTCCAAGCGGCTCCGTCGGTCAGCGCGCTTTCGGTCGCGGTATGCGAGAACGTCGTGCAGTCGCAACCTGCGATGCCTGGACTCGCCAAACCGCTCGAAGGGCAGTTCATCTTCATCGAGCAACCGGACCAGGGTGTTGCGGCTGATACCGAGCAGGGTTGCCGCCTGCTGGGTCGTCAGCTGCCGATCGATGGGTTCGACGCTGACAGCCTCGCCGCGCTCCATCGCCGACACCACCTGCCGGAGCACGTCGTACGCCACCATCGGGAGCGGAATCTGCTCGCCATCAGGACCAAGCAGCAGCGCAGGAGCGGTGTGATGCTCCAGGAATCGCGCGAGCTCAAG
The DNA here is from genome assembly GCF_030149085.1 of Microbacterium sp. GTDB lineage: Bacteria > Actinomycetota > Actinomycetes > Actinomycetales > Microbacteriaceae > Microbacterium. The sequence goes on from NZ_JASBSF010000373.1 coordinate 6,002, forward strand.
CATCTCACTGAGGTCCTGAGGCGGGTCGACGACCAACGGGTCTCTCGTTCGTACGGATGCGGTGCTCATGGATCCATATTCGCCCAAATCGGCCAAATCCGCCATATCGTTCAGGACATTGGCGGGAAGTGGAGGACCCGAGCTTCGCTTCACCGACATCATCGGCGCACAGCCGACCGTCGCCACCCCAGAGGCACACCGCTGTGACATCGGCGTTTCCCGGCCGAGCCTGTGGCCGCGTCCAAGCATTTCCTAGCCGCACCAACGCCTGCTTCTCTACGGCGACTGCGCCCAGAGGCGGCCTCGGGACGAACCTGACAGATCAGTATGCTCAGATCTGCCACGCCCGGCCATGAACTAGGGACTCAGGTCATGACGAACAGCACCAACACCAACTACGAACTCAAGACCATCCGCGCCGTCCGCGGCATGGAAGACCGTGCTGTCAAGAAATGGCAAGCCGATGGTTGGCAAGTCGTCTCTCAAGAACGGGGGGCGCTTGACCCCTGATCTTGGACACGCTGATTCCAGCACGATGCTGGGGAAGCGAGAATCCAAGGGATGGCTAGGAAGAACTACACGGACGAGTTCC
>NZ_JASBSF010000377.1 GCF_030149085.1 Microbacterium sp.
CCCGACGGGCGAACAGCTCACGAGCGAGAATGCTGTGCCGCTGCTGCTCAACGAGGTGTACGAGCGGTACCCGAATCCCCGAGACCAGGACGCGTTCTTCGCCGCGACCGCCGCGGTCGTCTTCCAGACGATCGCCGACGGCGCGGCCGACCCGGCAACCCTGATCCAAGCTCTCGCCCGCGCCGGGAGCGAACGCCGACTGTTCATGTGGAGCGCCGATCCCACCGAGCAGGCGATCCTCGACGGCGCGACCATCCAGGGCGAGCTTCCCGTCACCGACAACACCCGCACACAGTTCGGGGTGTACCTCAACGACGGCACGGGCTCCAAGATGGACTACTACACCGAAGCATCCACGTCAGTCGGCTGGTGCGCGGCGAGCACCGCCTTCACGCAGAACCTCCGACCGGGCGAGTACCTTCGCGAGGACCCCCTTGCGACGGTCTCTGTCACCCTGCGAAGCACGGCCCCGGCGGATGCCGCGACCAGCCTCCCCGAGTACATCACCGGCGGCGGCAACTTCGGTGTGCCCGCCGGAATCACAAGGACCATCGCCTACCTCTACCTGCCGACGGGGTCAGAGGTGGTCTCGAGCGTCGCCGGTGACGGCCAGGCCGCGACAGTGTTCGGAACCGGAACCCACGACGGGCGCGACGTGCTGATCTGGGAGACCAACCTCAACCCCGGCGAGACGGCTACCGCGACAATCCAGGTCCGCACCCCGCCGACCCCGACGCTCGAAGCGCTCATGACACCGACAATCGGGGGCAGCGGCGTCGTCGCGGGCGGCGCGTGCCCGCTCACGACATCCGCAGACGAGGGATAACCCTCCTGTAACACGCACGTCACTCGCGCTCGGCTCGATCTAGCTAGGATCGGGCATCATGAGCAGCCCCTACGAACCGCGAGACCCCCGCAAGTCCCGCAACTGGCTGCTCTATTTCGGTGTTGCGCTCCTGGCCTCCGGAGTCGGCGTGCTCGTCTACGCCGCCTTCATGCACTACGCAGCAGCGATCCGCTGACCAGCGCCTTCGCGTCAGGCGCGCGGCTCAGGCCACGCCGCTCGCGGCATCCGTCGACGCCGCACCGGAAGCCGGCGTCGGTTCAGCCGTCACGAGGATCGGCAGGTGGTCGCTGAGCCCCTGCGGCAGCGTCCGCACAGTATCGATCGTGAAACCGACGGATGTCGCAAAGTCATAGTGCCCACGAAAGAACCGATACCGCGTATAGGTCCGGGAGTCGCTGAGGTTCAGCTCGTACCCCTGATCACGCACGTGCTGCCCCAGGCGCTCCTTGAACACGGGATAGTTGTAGTCGCCGACCATGAGCTTCGGAAGCCCCTCGCCCAGTGAGTCGAGTTCGGCGAGCGCCGTACGGATCTGGTGCCGCCGCAGCGAGTTCAGCGCCGTCAGCGGCGCCGCATGGAACGAAGCGATGACAATGTCGCTGCCGGCATCGATGTCGTGCAAGCGCACGCCCAGCATCCGCTCTTCGGCGGGCTTGAGCACCCGATCGTGCAGCGACTTCTTCAGCGCGATCGCGCGCACATCAACCGCGCGATACGTGTTCTCGCGGTAGTAGACGGCAAGGCCCAGGCGGTTGCGCTGCGTCGAGTCTGCGAGCACGAGGCCGCCGATCTCTTCGGGGATGTCGGTGGTGTCGGCTTCCTGCAGACAGAGCAGGTCAGCGCCGTGCCGCTCGACGAGCTCTCGCAGCTCGGTTGCTGCACGGTGCTTGCGCAGGTTGTACGAGATGACCTTCATGCCACTCCCCACGATAGAGGCGCACGGATGCTGACCGCGCGCGCTGCGCTGGACATATCCCCAGCGTTTCCCCATAGGCCCGCCCAGTACCCCCTCCGCCAGGCGGGCCGGCCCGCCATTGGACACGGGGCTCACTCCCTCAGCACGGTAGCTGTCGCAGGGCGCTCCGCTAGAGTTTGGTCGTGCCTTCCCGACGCGCCTCCGCGGTGCAAGAACAGCCCCAAACCCCTGCGGTGCGCCCGGAATCACAGTCGAAGATCCTGCCCGGCTGGGCGATCGCGACGATCGTCGGCGTCGGCGTGCTTCTTGTGGCATCCATCGCGGCCACGGTCTGGATGTTCCTGAGCCATTGGGTCCGTGACCTGACCGCGACGGCACCGGCCGTCGGAACGACGATCATCGCGCCCGAGGAGTCGAAGGCTGCCCTCGCGCTGCCTGACCTCCCCGCGGGCACCGACGAGTTCGCGGCAACCGCGTATTTGGCCGCGCAGCCCACCGCCTACTGGTTGACCCCCGAGATCGATCCCGTGAGTGAGATCGGCGCACGGATGACGAATCTTCTGACCGAGGCGCGCACACAGGGCCGGGCACTAGCAATCGTGGTCTACGGGCTTCCCGAGCGCGACTGCAGCGCTGGCCTCTCAGCGGGCGGACTCGACGATGCCGCCTACGCGGAGTGGACACAGATCATCGGCGATGCCCTGCACTCCGCGCCCGACATCCAGAAAACCGTCATCCTCGAACCCGACAGTCTTGCCCTTGCACCGGAGTGCGGCAACCTCGCCGACCGCACGACACAGCTGCGGGATGCCATCGCCCGTCTTGCCTCGACGAACACCTGGATCTACGTGGACGGTGGCCACTCGACCTGGCTGCCCGCGTCGCAGATGGCAGAGCTCATCAATGGCATCGGCATGAACGATGTCATCCGCGGCTTCGCGACGAACGTCTCGAACTACAACGACACAACTCTCGAGTTCGACTACGCCCACCAGCTCTCCGGGCTCACGGGCGGCCTCCACGCGATCGTGGACACCTCGCGCAACGGGGCCGGGTCGAACGGCGAGTGGTGCAACCCGCCGGGCCGGCTCATCGGCGCCCCCGGCGGCACCTACGGCGACGACGTGGTCGACACGAACTTCTGGATCAAGCCGCCGGGCGAAAGCGACGGCACCTGCAACGGCGGACCGGTAGCCGGCGCGTGGTGGCCCCCGTCGGCTGTCGAGCTCACCCGCAACGTCACTCTTCC